>CAJULJ010000003.1:0-78853 GCA_910587395.1 uncultured Oscillospiraceae bacterium
AGGAGGCCACCAACATCGCCCGGAACATGGTGGCCATGTACGGCATGAGCGAGGAATTCGGCATGATGGCCCTGGGCTCCGTCCGCAACCAGTATCTGGACGGCGGCTACGGCCTGGACTGCGCCCAGGACACCGCCGCTATCATGGACAAGGCGGTCAAGGCGGTGCTGGACGTGTGCTACAAGGATGCGGTGGAGGTCATTAAAGCCAACCGGGAGGACATGGACAAGGTCGTGGCCTATCTGCTGGAGAAGGAGACCATCACCGGCGGCGAGATGGTGGCGATTCTGGAGGGCCGGAACCCCGCGCTGGTGGAAGGGGCCTACACCTCCACCCGTGCCAAGCCCAAGCTGGAAGGGGATATTGAGCCTCCCGCCCAGCACATCCACATCATCGACGAGCCCATTCCTATGCCGCCCCACGATGAGGAGGACGGGGAGAAGCCCAAGGATGGGGAGGCCCCGGAACAGCCCGAGGGACCGAAAGAGGAATAAGGGCAGAAAAAATTGTTCCTTTTTCTTGAAAGAAAAAGGAACCGAAAAAGAACTTTTAACCCCGCCCGGAATAGCTTCCGGGCGGGGTTTGTCTGTGGACTGGGGGTTACTTTACCAATCCAGGCCCAGCTGGTCCAACGCAGCCTGGAACCAGGGGCGGTTTACGGTATCCAGTGCGTAGCTGGGGTCGTGGTTCAGCTTCTCCACCAGCTCCTCAGAGAGCTCATAGGAGGGCTGGCGCACGCCGTCGATGGTCAGGTAGGTGTCGGCGTAGTTGTTCCCGGTCATGGAGGCCGCCCCGCCCTCAGCCAGGAAAAACTCAGCCCAGCCGAAGTCGTCTGCGGTGCCGCCCACGATGACATAGCCCTTGTTGCCGGTGGCGGAGTCGGTGTGCTCGTAGATATAGGGCGTGTTCTCGTCAATGAGGCCGGTCAGGTCGGTGCGCTTCTCGCCGTTGACGAACCACAGCTTGCCGTCCTCCAGGATAATGGGGGCGTTCTGTTCGTCGATTGGCTCCCACTTCACGCAGTCGGTGATATTATCGGTTTTGCCACCCTCGATGGACACCATGCCGCCGCTCATGAAGTTATACACCTGGGCGGGCAGGCCCGCCGCGATGGACAGCACGCACCCCACCGCCAGCGCCGCCGCCAAAATCAGCTTGCCCGCGCGGGGCATGCGCCGCTTCTGAGTATCCTTATTTTCCAACATATCCATGATTTCCTCCTTTTTCCGGTCACTGAGCGTGACCTGCTCCATCATTCGCCGATAGTCGTACATCATCGCTCAACTCCTTTTTCAGCATGTCCCGGGCCCGAGACATGCGCGTCTGTACCGTCGTGCGGGAGATGTGCAGGATGTCCCCGATCTCTCCCTGGTCGTAGCCCTCCCAATAGTAAAGGTGGACCACCGCCCGGTATTTCGGGGGCAGGGCCATCACCGCGTCCCATACCTCCTGGTCCGTCTCGTCCCGAAAGGGAAGGGACTCGTCCAGCTCCCCCACGTTCCGCCGCCAGAAAGACCGCAGCTGGCTTTTGCACAGGTTGGCGGCGCAGGTGAGCAGCCACGCCTTCTCCTTCCCGGGCAGCAGGGTCGTTTTGCCCTCCGCCAGCTTGAGGAACACGCCCTGACACACGTCCTCCGCGTCGGCGCGCTTCCCCAGGTAGCTGTAAGCCAGCCGGAACACGTCGTCGCCGTATTGGCGGAACAGGTCCGCCAGCTGTTCGGTGTTCATTGCGGTCACCCCCTTTTTGATGTTGTCACGCTGCGAAGCGGCCAGGACGTTCAGCCGCTTCTCCGCGCTTCTTTCTTTGTGGCCACGCCTATATAACGATTGAGGAGGGCCGATTATCACAAGCCCTCTGAAAATTTTTGCGAAAAAGCGGCCAGCCGGAACCCCGGCCAGCCGCCTTGCTAAAATATCCACTTACGTCGCCGGGCAGGAGCTTTGCGCTTTCCGCCCCGTCCGTCAGCGGGCTGAAAGTTCTTTTTGGATACTTTTTCTTTCAAGAAAAAGCATCCGCCTGCTCCCGGAAGGTGAAGTACCGCTCCCGGTCCATGACGTGGGTGCGCAGGTAGTCCGCCCAGAGGCTGTAGGCCTTGACGGAGAAATGGCACCCATCGCCTGCCAGCTCCGCGGGCAGCTGGCCGTCCTCGCCGGTGTAGGCCTCGGCGGTGTTCAGCAGCACCACCTTTTTCTCCGCCGCCAGCCGGACGATGGCCTCGTTGAAGCGGCTCAGATTTTCGTTGTTGATGTAATCGCCCAGCTTGTTCTGGCGGCAGATGGCGTCGTTCAGCGGGGGCATGACCTGGAGGTAAACCACCGCCTCCGGCTGGAGCTCAAGCACCCGGTCCAGCAGGTGGGACAGGCCCTCCTCGTAGCTGGCGGCGGGGTAGCCCAGCTCGTTCACCCCCAGCATGATGTACACGTTCTTGTACTGCTTCAGCGCCAGGGCCTCCGTCATGCTGCGCTTCTGCCCGTCCACGTCGAAGGGGCGGTAGTCCTTGCTGTCCGCCTTGAACACGGTCATGCCCCTGGCCCAGTAGAAATCGCCGTGTTTCATGCCGCTGTAGAGCTGAAAGCCCTCGGTGCGGGAGTCGCCCAGGAACACGGCGGTGTCAAAAAAGCTGTCGTCCTCCACCGCCGCGCTCTCCTCCAGAGGGACGCCGAATTCGTAGGGCTCCACCAGCTCGGGCGTGGGCGTGGGCTCCGGCGTGGGGGTGGGGGCGGGTGTGGGCGTGGGTTCCGGAGTGGCGATGACCTCGCTGGATGGGGCCGGCGAGGGAGGGGCGGCCGGGGGTATGTAGTGGCCCTGGGTAGACCCGCACCCCGCCAGCAGAGCCAGCGTCAGGGCGCAGAGAGGGACAAACAGCTTCCAAACGGACATGTTAACTATCTCCTTTATCTTTAACTTCCAAGCTATGGTAGCACACAAGCTGTAGTGGGTCAAGGAACGAAGGGTTACAATTCAGCGTCTAAATTGTAACAGGGGAGAGGGCCTCAGCGGCCCCGGCACTTCCGGCGCAGGGCCAGCGCAGACGCCACCACCAGCAGCCCCAGCGCCAGACATCCGGCGATGCCAATGGTGCGGAAGAAGGTCTCCAAAAACAGGTCCGTATCCCCGCGCAGGCCATGGTCCATGGCCTGATAGATGGTCAGCCCCGGCACCAGCGGGAACATGGCGATGAGCAGATAGGACGTGGCCGGACACCGCCGCAGCCGGGCCATCCACTCGGAGTAGGCCGCCACCACAATGGCGGCGATGAGGCTGGCGGCAAAGGGGCCGCTCCACAGCGCCGCGCCCGCCAGATACGCCGCCCAGCCCAGAGCCCCGCCCAGACAGCACAGCAGAGCTCCAATCCCCTGGGCGTTGAAGGGGGCGCAGAACCCAAGGCAGGCGGCGAAGGCGAACAGGCAGTACAGCACCGGCCCATAGTCCGCTACGGTCCCGCCCTGGGCGGACAGCGCCTCCCGGAACAGGGACATGGCGGCTCCCGTGCCCAGGGCGATGGACCCCGCCGACAGCACCGCGCGGGCAAAGGTGGCCAGCCCCGCCACCAGATCTCCGGTGAGCAGATCGCTCATGAAGTTGGTGAACACCAGCCCCGGCACCAGCACCATGATGCTCCCGGCGATGGTGATGTCCACGCTGATGGGCGCGCCCAGCGCCGCGGGAAGGCAGGCCGCCGCGCCCAGCACAAAGGCCGACAGCCCCGTGGCGAGAAACGGGTTCACGCCCGCCCGGTTCAGCAGCCACAGGCAGGCTCCGCAGGCCAGACCCGCCAGCCCGGCCGCCGCGGCCTCCGCCCAGCCGCCGGAGAAAAACAGCGCGAAGAAAAACCCGCCCACGAAGTACCCCAGCATGCACAGCGCGGCCGGATACCGCCGCAGCCGGGCCTCCGCCTCCCGGCACAGGCGCAGAATGTCCGCCGGGTCCTCCGCCGGGGCGGCGCACAGCTGCCGGGACAGGTCGTTGAACCGCTCAATGCCCTCAATGTCCGCCGACGCGGGACGCACACGGCGCATCACCGTGCGGGTGCGGCCGTCGGGACAGCGGACGCTCACCCACAGGCAGTTGGGGATGGCGAACACGTCGCCCTCCAGGCCGTAGGCCGCCAGGAGCCGCCCCACGGTGTCCTCCGCGCGCGGAATCTCCGCGCCGTGCTCCAAAAGCCGGCGGCCTACCTCGCAGCAGCCCTCCAGCAGCAGATCGTAGTCCATCAAACGCGCCTCCTGATGTGAAATCGCCTTGACAAATTTAGAAAAAGCGATATAATACAAATAGTGGGGCGCCGTTACGACGGTCAGCCTCCCTTAATTGGCCTAACTTTTACGTTGACCGCCTGGGGGCAAGCCGGGCGGTCAACACGCTTTTTGGGCGCTTGACAATGGCAGGAAAAGATGTATAAGAGAGATACGGGGGCGCCGCCACTAGACGGCTTGGTCCCGACCGGATTTGGCTTTAGGCTAAAACAAATTCAAACAGAAACCGTCACCGGGCAGGGTGGCGGTTTCTACGTTTAATTTACTGGTTACTGGCTCAAACCTGAGATATAAGCATCGATGATATTTTCCAATTCCTTTGCGGTGTAGGTTTTCTCTGGATCTTGCTTCAAAATGCGGAGTAGATCATACGCCATGGCCTTTTGGACATCCTTGCGCTCGTTTTCAGTAGGCATCGCTAACGCTCCTTTCGTGATAGGATACAACGCCATTATACCATATTAAAACATGGAACGCAAGGGCTGGCGGATTTTGCCGGGCCTGCCATTTTATTTTGTAAAAAATTTGGGTTAAGCCTTGCAAATTTTTGCCGATAGAGTATAATAGTAGGCGTATAACTGTGGCGTCGGAGGCGGCAGCCAATCATTCCGATGGAAGGAGGGCCGTATGCCCGGCCACGACCCGTTTCGGGACAAACACAGCCGGCAAGACCGGCGCACCCCCGCGATCCAAACCAGAACAAGGAGGAAGAGAAAACATGAAGAAACGACTTTTGTCGGCGGCGTTGGCCCTGGCCATGGTGCTGACATTGCTGCCCGTGTCCGCCTTCGCGGCGACGACAACCGGCGCACCTCAAAACCCCGGCGAGGAAGGCACCCGCGTTACTTACGTTGCCTTGAACCAGGCGGATGGGCGTCAGGGCGGAAATTGGTATTGGCAGGATACTAGCGATAGGGCGAACCCGGTGTACCATGCGCTGACCGGCGGCTTCATCGTCGGCACCAGCAGCGGCGCGTGGTACTCCAGTCTGACTGGTTACACCAGCAAGAATGCTAACGCTAAAACCGTCCCCTCCGGGATTACCCTGCTGGCTGACTTGAGCCTGAGCGGCAGCTCTCTGAAGATGCCCACCAGCTTTACGGCGGACGTGAACGGCTTTGATCTCACGCTGGGTGATCTGGACGCCGCCGGCGCGAATGGCGACCAGAACGTTACCAGCATCACCATCAACAACGGCACCACCAAGCCCCAGGTGAATACTGCGGGCAGCGTGAGCGCCGTCACAACCAGCCGGAGCGCCGCCACGGCCCGCAGCGGCATGACCCTGACGGTGAACAACGCCACCATCAATTCGATCAATTTGCAGGGCCGCGCCAACACCGTGAAGCTGGAGGGCGCTAATGTCACCGGTACAATCCAGATGAGCGGCAATTACCGGGCCAGCGCGACGGCCACCGTTGATACCTTGGCCGCTCAGCAGCTGAACGTGGACCAGGACACCAATAAGGTGACTGAGCTGGGCGGGGCCGTAACCATTACCGGCGGCGCCAGCGGTTCCAGCGCCTATCTTCGCAACGCGACCGGCGGTCAGAACGTGTCCATGACCAGTCAGGGCGGTACCATTACCGTCACCGGTAATTCCGTGCTGGGCGATATTACCGTCTCCAGCGGCGAGAGGGACGCCACGAAGAGCACCGCGGTTCCCACCGTCAACATGAACGGCGGCACGGCCGACTCTATCAAGCGGGATTCCGGCGACGCGAGCCTCGCCCGCAATACGATCAACATCAACGCCGGCGGCAACGGCGGCACCGTGAGCACCCATAACGGCATCGTCAATGTGAACGGCGGCGCCGCCGACGACGTGACCGTGGAAGACGGCGAGCTGAACGTTTCCGGCGCCAACACGAGGATCAGCGGCGCGATCACTCTGGGCGCAAGCGGGAAGTCCGTGAAGTTCGCGGTGAACGCCAACGCCGCCAACAGCACCGTGGGCAGCACCATTACGGCCGTTGCCGGGACCACCCTGACGGTGGATCTCCCCGCCGTGGCCAGCATTACTTATGGCGCGATTATCGATAACGCGGGCTATACCGGCCACAACGTCAAGGGCGGCACCTTCCGGGGCCCTGTTCCTGCGGGCTGGCTGGCCAATTCGGGCGCCGGCGCGCTGACCTTCCAGCTGCAAAGGACTCCTCTGTACACTTACTATAACCAGAGCCAGCTTGGCGAGGCGCTCACCACCCAGCAGCTCTCCAGCGGCAGCACCCTCACCATTGTGGGCGACAACGGGACCAGCCAGACGATCACGTTCGTCAACGGCGCCACCGACGGCACCGCGGTTACCCTCGGTACGCTGACCTGCGGCGGCCTGGCCCCCCTGACCCTGCCCACCGAGGTGGCCGGGACCAAGGTGAACAACTGGTTCGACGGCACCTACAGCTGGCCCTCCGGCGTGTCCGGCTATGTGTCTCCCCGCTCCGGCAACGTAACCCTGAACGCACAGACCACCAACACCTCGGTCACCAACATCACCGGGGCAGATGTGGTGGGCACCGGCGTCCGGGATAACGTCCGCGCCTCCCTGGCCAACAACGTCATTACCCTCACCGGCGGCGTGAACGGCGGCACCAACGTGGTCACCGTGCGCCTTACCACCGACCTGCTCAAGAGCGACGGCACGTATGTGACGAAGGATGTGGACGTGTACTATAACGCCGCCACCGGAGCCACCTCCTTTGTGTCCGGGCAGACTCTGGGCGACGGCATCACCTTTGAGACTGTGAACGGCCTGGATGTTCTGCGCCTGTCCAACGGCGTCAAGTACACCCTGTCCGGCTCCGGCATCAAGGTCATCAACGGCAATCTGAAGATCGCCGGTGTTGACGATCAGACCGGCTACGGCATCCGCGCGGATGTGAACATCAGCGGCTGGACCACGCCGCAGAAGAACGAGCTCATCACCAAGCTGGCGGGGACCGGCACCAGCTTTGACTGGGGCGGAAGTCCGGCCGTCCGCGAGGCCATCAACGCTGTGGCCGCCAACATCAGCCAGAGCCAGATCGACGGCTGGATCAGGAGCGCCCAGCAGGCGGCGTGGCGGACCCAGAACGGCTACACCCCCAGCGGCAATACGAACTATCTGAGCACGACCGGCTATGACCAGGTTTGGCTGGTGCCCTATCTGGCGGTCAATGTGACCTATTATAACAACGGCGTGATGAACGCCACGCTGGTTCCCTCCTACTATGTGGAGGTGCGCCAGAGTGCGCCGAACAGCTACGCGGGCTGCTTCGGTTCGGCCACCGGGAATAAGCAGAACATCTACAGCGAGAATGGTTATCTGGCTCAGCGGGGTCAGAGCCTGGGCGCGATCACCGGCACCTTCGGCACGGCTGAGCTGACCTTCAATGATGCTTCCCTGAACGGTGAGCTGCTGCATCAGGACGGTACCTATGTGTATCCCGCCAACAACAACACCTCCTCCGTGTGGACCATCACCCACGCGGGCAAAACCGGGCTGGGTTCCATCGTCATCAACACGATTCCGGCCACTGTGACCATGACGCGTGCGAATCCTACTCCTTTGACAACCTATTACTACGACTCCCTCCAGGCCGCCGTGGACGAGACCATCAACCAGACCTACGGCGGGACTACGAACACGCTTGACAGCATCATAATCCAGCAGGGGTATACCGGCAGCACCACCGTCAGCGTCACCGGCGCGGCCCGCGAGTTCCGGGTCACCACTTTGGGCAACCACACCTTCGCCGCGTCCAACGCCACCGGCGTGGTGGTGACGCCTCTGAACACCGGCAAGGGCTGGACCGTCCAGCTCACGAAGGACACCGCGCCCACCAGCGGCAACATCACCATCAGCTCCGCCACCGGCGGCTCCGCCAGCGTCAATGCCAACCCCGCCAGCGCGGGCCAGACCGTGACCATCACCCTGTCCGCCAACGCGGGCTATACGCCCAGCGGCGTCACCGTGCGGACCGCAAATAACCAGACCGTCAGCGTCAGCGGCTCCGGCAGCACCTACACCTTTGTGATGCCCTCCGGCAGCGTGACCGTGACTCCGTCCTTCACCCAGAGCCAGACCCAGAGCCGGGCCACCGTGACCGTGTCCAATCCCATCCGGGGCAGCGGCACCGCCGCCACCTCCGCGGGCAATAATCAGGTCAACGCGGGTACCGTGGTGACTGTCACCACCACACCCGGCACCAACCAGCGCACCATGGGCCTGTCCGTGACCGGAACCACCGCCGTGCGCACCGGCGTGAACACCTTCCAGTTCAGCGTGCCCTCCGGCGTCAGCAACGTGGTGGTCACCCCGTCCTTCGACACGAACAACGGCACCAACTTCTCCGACGTGTGGTCCTCTGAGTACTTCTCCAATCCCGTTTCCTGGGCAGTGAGCAAGGGCATCACCAACGGTACCGGCACCTACACCTTCAGCCCCTACAACTCCTGCACCCGCGAGGATATGGTGACCTTCCTGTGGCGTGCCAACGGCAGCCCCGTCATGAGCAACGTGAGAAATCCGTTCTGGGATGTTCAGGCCGGCAGCTACTACTACAACGCCGTGATGTGGGCGGTGTCCAAGGGCATCACCAACGGCGTGAGCAGCACCCAGTTCGGCGTGGGCCAGACCGTTACCCGCGCTCAGGCCGTGACGTTCCTGTACCGCGCGAGCAACTCTCCCGCGTCCAGCACCAACAGCGGCTTCTACGATGTGCCCGCCAATGAGTACTACGCCAGAGCCGTGACTTGGGCGAAGAACAAGGGCGTGACCGACGGCACCAGCACCTACGCCTTCAGCCCCAACGATCCCTGCCTGCGCGGTCAGATCGTGACCTTCCTGTACCGCGATATCACCGGCAACAAGGCCTGAATCAGGCGCGCAAGCTGAGCAAAAACTGAGAAAGGGTCCCGGCCATCTGGCCGGGACCCTTTTCAGCGTTGGTCGAGCAGGCGCCGGAGGTCCTGGGGGGTGTTGACGTTGGTGAGCCACCGGTCGGGGAAGGGGGTGCCCTCCAGCGGGACGTATCGGGTGGGAACGGCCTCCAGGAGGGACACCATGCGGCGGTTTCCCGCCCGGAGGCGGGATTCGATTTCGGGCAGGAGGGTTTTGCGGTAGACGCCGCAGAGGGGGTGGATTCTGCCGTCCCGGGTGACGGGGACAACGGCGCTGTACGCTTCGGTGAGCTGAGCGGCCAAAAACAGGCCGAGCTCCCGCTGGAAAAGGGGCAGGTCGCAGGAGACGATCAGCAGCGCGTCGGAGCGGCAGGCGGCGAGCAGGGCGTGGAGCCCTCCCAGTGGGCCGCAGGAGGGGAAAATATCCGGGATGGGGCGAAAGCCGGGTTCCTCCCGCAGGGTGCTCCCCACGGAGAGGAGCAGCTCAGGAAAGCCGTCCAGCTGGGCGGCTATGCGGGTTTGGAAGGGCTGGCCGTCCAGGAGAAGCCGGGACTTGTCCCGGCCCATGCGGCGGCTCTGACCGCCGGACAAAAGGGCCGCTCCGATCTGCATGACAATCGCCTCCGATCAAATGTAAGACCATTGTATCGAAATCGTCCGATTGTGTCAAACTGATCTTGACAGGTTGGGGATTCCATGAGACAATAATATCGTCTTCGAGTCCCTTCGCCTAAAGCTGAGCCATGGCGATTGGACCGCCCCCGGCATGTGCCGGGACAGGGTCACGCTGGAAACAGCGGGGCCTTCCTCATTGAAAAGGAGACGGAATGGAACCGTAGGCGAATTGTGCCTGCGGAGTGTTGCCGTCCGCTTCTTTTCAGGGAAGCGGGCTTTTTTGCTGCATGAAAAGGAGCGGATGAGATGAGAGAGCATGTCTCTTACGGCACCGCGCGGACGCTGGCGGCGGAGGCGGTGAGGCCGGTGGAAACGGAGCTGCTTTGCCTGGAGGACTGCGCCGGGCGGGTGCTGGGACAGGAAGTGACCGCGGCGGAGGATGTGCCTGCCTTTGACCGTTCGCCCTACGACGGCTATGCCTTTCGGGCCGGGGATGTTCAAAAGGCGGCGGACGGGCCGGTTGTGCTGCGGGTGGTGGAGGAGATCCCGGCCGGAGGGGTTCCCCATAGGGCGATCACGGCTGGGACCGCCGCGAAGGTGCTCACCGGCGCGCCCATCCCAATGGGAGCGGACGCGGTGGTTAAGTACGAGGACACCAAGTACACGGCGGAGCAGGTGGAGATTTTCCTCCCCGCCTATCCAGGACAGAACATTGTTCGCGCCGGTGAGGATGTCCGGGCCGGGACTGTGCTGGCCCACTCCGGAGCGGTTATCGACCCAGGGCTGGCGGGTACGCTGGCGGCCCAGGGGCTGAGCCGGGTGTGGGTGCACCGTGTTCCGAAGGTGGGCCTGATCTCCACCGGCAGCGAGCTGGCAGAGGTGGGGGAGCCGCTTACGTCTGGAAAGATCTATAACACCAGCCGCTACGCCCTGACGGCGACGTTAAAGGCGCTGGGCTGCGCGACGGTTTGGCTGGGCTGCGCGAGGGACGACGCGGAGGCCATTCGGTTGCTGATTGAGGCGGGACTGGGCTCCTGTGACGCCCTGGTGCTTACCGGAGGAGCGTCGCGAGGCAGCTATGATCTGACGCCTGCCGCGATGGAGCTGTCTGGAGCGGAGCTGCTGTTCCGGGGAGTGGACTTCAAACCGGGGATGGCCTGCGCCTATGCTGTCCGAGAGGGAAAGCTGCTGTGCGGGCTGTCGGGCAACCCGGCGGCGGCGCTGACAAATTTTTACCTGGTGGCGCTGCCCGCCCTGAAAAGGCTGGCGGGACGGCGGGACTATCTGCCGCGGGAACTGACCGTAGCGCTGACAAAGCGCTTCCCCAAGGCCAGCCCCATGAACCGGGTGCTTCGGGGGAAGCTGGCGCTGAGCCGTGGCCGGGTGGAGATGGACCTGCCCGAGGGACAGGGAAACGCTGTGCTCAGCAGTGCGGCAGGGTGCGATGTGCTGGCGGTTATTCCCGCCGGAAGCGGGCCTGTGCCGGCGGGAGCGGAGCTGAAGGGCTTTTTGATTTGAGCGTTGGGAGGTAAGGGCGATCAAGGACCAATTCAAACGGGAGATCACATACCTGCGGCTGTCGGTGACGGAGCTGTGCGATCTGCGCTGCCGCTACTGTATGCCCAAAGAAGGCGTGTGCAAAAAGCGCGGCGATGAGATATTCACCGAGGAGGAAATGGTGACGGCGGTGGAGGCTGCGGCCTCTCTGGGGGTGCGCAAGGTGCGTATCACCGGAGGAGAGCCGCTGGTAAAGCCGAATATCCTGTCTATCTGCCGCCGCAGTGCCGCAGTACCTGGGATTCAGGAGGTGTGCGTTACCACCAACGGCCTGGGCCTGTCCGGACTGGCGGAGCCTCTGCGGGGGGTGGGAGTACGGCGGATTAACCTCAGCCTGGACACGCTGGAGCGGGAGAAGTATGCCTACATGACCCGGCGGGACCGCCTGAACGACGCTCTGCGGGGGCTGGAGGCGGCGCTTGAGGCCGGGTTTGAAAAGGTGAAGGTGAATACGGTGCTGATCGGCGGCTTTAACGACGATGAGATCCCCGCGCTGGCGGCGCTGACGCTGCGTTATCCAATCGACATGCGGTTTATCGAGCTGATGCCCATGGGGGGCGGCTTTGAGCAGCGGGCGTATCTCCCCTGCGGCGTGGTGCTGGAACGGCTGCCCATGCTGGAGCCTGTGGGTCAGAGCGGAACCGCCCGGCTGTACCGTCTGCCCGGCGCGTTGGGAAACGTGGGTTTGATCAGCCCGGTGAGCGCCCATTTTTGCGCTGAGTGCAACCGTCTGCGGCTCACCGCCGACGGGAAGCTGAAGCCCTGCCTTCATGGGGGAGAGGAGTTTTCCATCAAGGGTCTGGACCGGGCCGGGATGGAGGCGCAGATGCGCCGGGCAGTCCTGGCCAAGCCGGAGTGCCACGCCCCGCTGTCCAGTGCCCGGCCCAGCCAGTCAGGCCGGGCCATGTACCGGATCGGAGGGTGAGGGATGGACGGGATACCTGTTTTGGGCTTTGCGGCCTATTCCGGTGTGGGGAAGACCACGGTGATGGAGCAGGTGATCGCGGCCCTGAGGCGCCGGGGCCTTCGGGTGGCGGCGGTAAAGCATGACGGTCACGATTTTGAGATCGACCGGCCGGGCAAGGACTCCTGGCGGTTTGACCAAGCGGGAGCGGAGGCCACCATTCTTGCTTCAGATACAAGGACTGTGGTGATGGAGCGTCGGGGCAGAGAGCTGACCGGGCTTTTTGCTCTGACGGGCGACGTGGACATCATTCTGGTGGAGGGCTATAAGGCGGGGGGCCTTTCCCAAATCGGCATATGCCGCCGGGGAACGGGGAAGGGGCTTCCCCTGGAGGCGGAGCGCTATGCCGCGGTTGTTACCGACGGAGAAGGCGCATGGCCGGTGCCCCGGTTCGGATTTGACCAGATAGAGGAGTTGACGGATTTTATAATGGAGCATGCGGAGGATTTCACCCACTTCAACACCCAGGGCAGGGCGAGGATGGTGGATGTGGGGGAAAAGGCCCCCACCCGGCGCACCGCTGTGGCGGCGGCGAGGGTGCTGGTGAACGCGGAGACCTTCCGGCTCATCCAGACCGGGGGGATGAAGAAGGGAGACGTGCTTACCGTGGCGCAGATCGCGGGAGTGATGGGGGCAAAGCGCACCCCGGAGCTGATTCCCATGTGCCATCCCATCCTGATGGACGGGGTGGACATGAGGCTTACCCTGGACGAGGAGCGGCAGTCGGTGGAAATCGAGGCCGCCGTCTCCTGTCAGGGCCGAACCGGGGTGGAGATGGAGGCCCTTACCGCCGCCGCCATAGCGGCCCTCACCGTGTATGACATGTGCAAGGCGGTGCAGAAGGATATGGTGATCGCCGATGTGCGGCTGGTCAGCAAGGCCGGCGGGGTCCACGGCGACTTTGCCCGAGAGGAGGAGCAGGTATGAGCAAAACGGCGGCGGTCATCACCGTCAGTGACAAGGGCGCTCGTGGGGAGCGGGCGGACACCAGCGGACCCGCTGTCCGGGCTATGCTGGAGGAGGCGGGGTTCCAGGTGGCGTATTCTGCCGTTATCCCCGACGAGGAGGGGGACATCCGGGACACTCTGCTCCACTGTGCCGACAAATTGGAGGTGTCTCTCGCGGTGACCACCGGAGGGACGGGCTTTTCTCCCAGGGACGTGACGCCGGAGGCCACCCGGGCCGTCATTCAGCGGGACACGCCCGGGCTGCCCGAGGCTATGCGGGCGGACAGCATGCGCCGCACGCCCAGAGGCTGCCTTTCCCGAGGCACGGCGGGCATCCGGGGAAGGACTCTCATCCTCAATCTCCCCGGCAGTGAAAGGGCGGCGCGGGAGAATCTGGCCGCTGTGCTGGCCGCTGTGGGCCACGGAGTGGATATGCTGCTGTCCGCCGGGTCCGCCGACTGCGCCGCGCCGGTGACGGCCGGAGAGACGCCGCCGGATATCGGTTCCTGGCTGCGGGAGGCCAAGGCCCGCCCGGATGCCCGCAAGGTGGGGATGTACCTCACCCACAATGGAGTGGTGCGCTCCACGGCCAGGGTCCAGGTGCGGCAGGGCCAGGAGGCTGGGCCCGTGACGGGGATGAGTTTCACCTATGACCCCCGAAGGGTGGAGGAGGCTGTTCGGCAGACCTATGAGCTGCCCGGCGTATACTATGTCCGGGTATGGCTCAACCGGGGAGAGCTGCGGGTGGGAGACGACCTGATGTATGTGATGGTGGGCGGGGATATCCGCTCTCATACGGTGGACGCCCTCCAATTCCTGGTGGGAAAGCTGAAGTCTGAGTGTGTGACTGAGGCGGAACGGTATGAGGCATGACAAAGAGGGGACCGGCTGACACTGTCAGCCGGTCCCCTCTGATTTTACAGGGGTCAATCGTTCAGCTTGACGACCACCGTGCCGTCGATCACCTGGATGCTGCCCGCCTCCGGGTACAGGGGCATTGCCTTTGCCTGGGCCGTCTCAGCCAGGGCCAGAGCGTTTTCGCTGTCACCCAGATAGACCTCTCCGGTGAAGCCCAGATAGTAGCGCAGGAAGTGCCCGTAGGTGTAAGAGGCCCGGTAGCTTCCCAGGTCAAAAACGCCGGTCATTTGGATTCTGTCCAGCTCTGGTGTGGGCACAAGGGCATCCTCTCTCTGGTCGCTTCCCAGCAGCGCCACCGGCATTCCCTGGCGGTAGCCCTCACAGGATTCGATCTTGTCAAGCAGCCGGGTGGAATAGGCGGTGCACTGACGCATACTGAGATCTATCTTGAGATAGGCTGTGTTAGCGGTGATTGCGTAGGAGAAGGAGGTCAATGCCATGCTCAGCAGAATGATCCAGCCGGCCGCCGCCTGAAAGGACCGGACAGAAATTTTTTGCGGGGCAGTCTCCATGTAGTCCGCCAGTGCGATGGGAGCGATGAGGATATAGGAAAGCCCGTAGATCATCAGTGTGTGGATGTCGCTGGGTACCATGACATAAATGATATTGCCCGCCAGGGGGTATGCGGCCGCCAGGGCCACGGCCAAGGCCGTCCGGGCCGGACCCAGCTTCCGCTGCCGCAGCAGCAACACGCCCAGTAGGACGGTGCACAGCGCGGTTGCAATGAAAGCGTACTTCAGAAAACCGAAATGATAGCCTGAGTCGTTCCGCAGAAAAAATGTGAAATATTTTCCATAGCTTTTCAGGATCAGCCGGGGCAGCTCCGGCAGAGAGATTTTTCCCATATCGGAGATCCCCATATAATCCACCAGCGGGACCCGCAGAGAGGTGATGCGGACGATCACCATATAGGCAATCAGCGCGGCCGCCAGGGTGCCCGCCAGCTGGACGCCCTTCAAAAACAGCTCCTGGAAGGAGCGCTTTCCGTCCAGGGTCTCAAACAGCAGGGCCCCCACCATAAGGACCGCCGCCACGCCAAGATAGCTTTGATAAATGCCCATGGAAAGGGTGATGGCAACGGCGCCGGGAAGAATCCCCCAGCGGAACCGTACGGCGGCGTATGCGCCAAAGGCGGCCAGCATCAGGCTGAAAAAGTACGCGTCCGCCGTGAACATATAGGCGAAGGTGGAGGTCACCGTGGGGAAGGACACCATGACGGCCGCCGTCACGATGCAGCTCAGGGGATGACGGATTCGGAGCAGCGACACGGTGAAGCAGGCCGTCCCCGCGAGGCACAGCAGTGAGAGCATTCCGATGAGCCACGGAGTGCTGAACGCGCCGTCCAAGCGCAGAACCGTCGGCAGAAACCAGCGCCCGGAGGCCGTTCCGTACTCGGCGGAAAAGAGGTGCCCGATGTCGTCGTGATTGGGGAGCTTGTTGACAAACATATAGATGTGCACCATGAGGCCCAGAACCACGCAGGCCAGGAAGGTCAGCCGAATCTCCTTTGGAATGCGGCACCAAAGCCCGTCAAAGCACGTTTCCGGTGTGTTCAGCGCCAAATGGGATGCTTTCATACCTGACCGTTCCTTTCCTGCCCGCAGGCTCTGGCTACAAGATAGCGGGGGCGGGCCTTCACCTCAATAAAGATCTGCGCGATGTAGTAGCCGATGATGCCTAGGCTGATCATCAGGATGCTGCCGATCAGGAGCATCAGAATGATAACCGTAGTGAAGCCGTCCGCCGCGCCGCCGCAGGCCCAGTTGACCAATGTCTGCACGCCCAGAACCAGGGACAGCAGCAGGGTCAGCACACCCAGGACGGTGACAATCTGCATGGGGGCGGAGGAGTAGGCGGCGATATTGGAGATGGCGTAGCGGAACAGCGACGCTGTGGACCAATGGGTGTCACCCACTGTCCGCTCAGCCACGCTGAACTCCACCTCGGCGGTGCGGAAGCCCGCCCAGGCCACCAGGGCGCGGAAAAATGTCTTGTGCTCAGACAGATCCAGCAGGGTTTTCACCACCCGGCGGTCCATCAGCTTGAAGTCGGAAGCGCGGGACATGTCCAGGCGTATGGCCTTGCTCATGATGCTGTAAAAGGTTTTGGCTGCAAAGCTGTGAAGGCCGCTCTCCTGGCCGCGGTCCGTCTTGACGCCGTTGACCACTTCCCAGCCCTGCTGCCAGAGGGCGTACATCTCGGGCAACTTTTCGGGGGGATGCTGCAAATCACAGTCCATCACCGCGCAGCACTCCCCTTTGGACACCTCCATACCGGCAAAAATGGCCGCTTCCTTTCCAAAATTGCGGGAAAAGCTGATGCCGCGGACAGTGGGGTCCTGCTCTGCGGTCTGCATGATCTCCTCCCAGGAGCTGTCGGCAGAGCCGTCATCCACGAAGATCAGTTCATATGGGATGTCCGCGTTCCGAAGAACCTGCCCGATGGATTGAGCCGCCTGGGAGATCGCGCCTGCCTCGTTGTAGGCGGGGATAACGACGGAAAGCATTCGCTTACGCCCCTTTCTTGCGTTTGAACACCAAAAGGCCGGTGAAATAGTTGACAATGACGACCAATACCGCAACCAGGAGCTTCGCCACCATCTCATCCACAAGAAGGAAGTCCACCAGCAGGAAGAGGAGCAGGGTCTCCAGGCCCAGCGAGAACAAACGGGAGAAGGCGAAGGAAAACGCTTCCTTTACACTCCGGGAGGAGGTGGAACAGTAGACCCATTTGCCGTTGGCAAAGTAGGAAAAGGTGACGGCGGCCACCCAGGCGGCCACGTTGCTGGCGATATAGTGGAGGCTGGTGGCATTGGTCAGAACACCGTAAACGAGGTAATTGACCAGGGTGGTCATACAGCCGACCACAAGATAAGCGGCCTGCTCTCTGTAGGTGCCGATAAGAGTCCGAAGCTTTTCGATCATGGAGGACCTCCGATTGAAAAATGCGCAGGAAGCTCAGGGAAAAAGAGGCGTTGCTTTTGAAATGTGCAGCTTTCCCGCCGGTACATATCGATTTGCACGTCATATTAGAATACCACAAAAATCCTATGGTTTCAACAGCTCTGGAAGAATTTTTATAGCAGCCGCGTGGGTGACGGCAAAGAAGGCGGCGTGATCGTGAGATCCCACCGCCTTTATGAAAATAGTTTCCGATACCAGATTTGCTCGCGCCACAAGGAAATTTTTTTCGTCAGCTCACCGGCCGGCCGTCTCGCGGGTCCACTGGGACAGCTCCTGGACGGTGGCCAGCACGGTGTGGGCGCCGCCCACATGGTGCTCGACGCCTTGCTCATAATCGATGCCGCTGGCGTTTTTGTCGTAGGCCATCGACTTGCGCCGCTTTTCCACCTCGGGATTTGGGTGGGGGACGGCGGACAGCAGGCTGCGGGTGTAGGGGTGGATGGGGTTGGAGAAAATCTCCTCCGTGGTGCCCGTCTCCACCAGATAGCCCAGGTGGAGCACCCCGATTCGGTCGGAGATGTATTTCACCATGGACAGGTCGTGGGCAATGAACAGATAAGCGCACCGGGTTTCCTCCTGGATGTCCTTCATCAGGTTGACCACCTGGGCCTGAATGGACACGTCCAGGGCGGAAATGCACTCGTCCGCGATGATGAGCTTGGGGTTCATGATGAGCGCCCGGGCGATGCCCACCCGCTGGCGCTGGCCGCCGGAGAACTGGTGGGGATACCGCTCGGCGTGGGCGGGGGAAAGGCCCACCTTTTTCAGCATGGCGCCCACCGCCTCGGCGCGCTCCGCGGCGCTGGAATAACGGTGGTGGATGTCCAGGCCCTCGCCGATGATGTCCCCCACCTTTTTTCGGGGGTTTAAGCTGGACATGGGGTCCTGGAAGATCATCTGCATGTCCCGGCGGAGCATGGAGCGGGTGTCCTTGTCCAGCCTGCCGGAAATCTCCCTGCCCTCAAAGGTGATGGAGCCTGCCGTGGGGTCATAGAGGCGGATGATGCTGCGCCCGATGGTGGTTTTGCCGGAGCCGGACTCACCCACCAGACCATAGGTCTCGCCGGGGAAAATCTCAAAGGACACCCCGTTCACCGCCTTGACGGAGAACTTCCGGGAGACGGGGAAATGCTGCCTCAGTCCGTTCACTTTCAATAACGCTTCGCTCATAGATACTTTTCCGCCTCCTTTTTGGCCCGCTCCAGCCGGGCTTTCAATCCCTCGGGCAGCTCCGCCTTGGGCGCGTCCGGATGGAGCAGCCAGGTGGCGGCATAGTGGGTGTCGGAAATCTTGAACAGAGGCGGCGCTTCCTTTTCGTCAATCTTCATGGCGAAGGCGTTGCGGGGGGTGAAGGCGTCGCCCTTGGGCTCATGGAGCAGGTTGGGAGGGCTGCCGGGGATGGAGTACAGCCGGTCGTCGTCGGTGTCCAGGTCGGGCATGGCGGACAGCAGGCCCCAGGTATAGGGGTGGGCGGGCTCGTAAAAAATTTCGTTCACGTTGCCCACTTCCACAATTTTTCCGGCATACATCACGTTGACGTAGTCGGCCACCTTGGCCACCACGCCCAGATCATGGGTGATGTAGATGACGGACAGGCCCAGCCGGTCCTGCACGTCTTTGATGAGCTCCAGGATCTTGGCCTGGATGGTCACGTCCAGAGCGGTGGTGGGCTCGTCGCAGATGAGGATGTCCGGGCGGCCCGACAGGGCGATGGCAATGACCACACGCTGGCGCATACCGCCGGACAGCTGATGGGGGTAGTTCTTCATCCGCTTTTCCGCGTCGGTGATGCCCACCAGCTCCAGCAGCTCCACGGACCGTTTCCAGGCGTCCGCCTTGGACATGCCCCGATGGAGGATCATACCTTCCATGATCTGCTTGCCGATCTGCATGGTGGGGTCCAGGCTGGTCATGGGGTCCTGAAACACCATGGCGATGCGGTTGCCGTTGAAGTCCTTTCTCAGCTGCCTCTTGGGGATTTTCAGCAGGTCCACGGTCTGCTCGGGGCCGTCTCCCTCGGCATAGGTGTAGAGCACCTCGCCGCTGTTGATGGTGGCGTTGGCGTCCAGCAGGCCGCAGGCGGCCTTCATGGTCACCGACTTGCCCGAGCCGGACTCGCCCACGATGGCAACGGTCTCGCCCTTTTGCAGGTCCAGATTCACGCCCCGGATGGCATGGATGGTGCCGGCGTTGGTACGGAAGGAGATGTCCAGATCCTTGATTTCCAAAATCGTTTTGTTTGCCAAGTTTCTTCCCTCCTCACATGTCTTCCAGCTTGGGGGCCAGAGCCTCCCGGAAGCCGTCGCCGATGAAGTTGAAGCCCAGCATCAGAAGGGCCAGCACGATGATGGGGGGCAGGATCTGATAGGGCAGGGTGGTGATATTGTTGAAGCCGGCCTCGATCAGGGAGCCGATGGAGCATTGGGGCAGCACGATGCCCACGCCCACAAAGCTGAGGAACGCCTCGGTGAAAATGGCGGTGGGAATGGAAAACATCACCTGGGTGATGATGGGACCGATGGTGTTGGGCAGAATTTCCTTGAAAATGATGTGGAAGCTGCCCGCGCCCAGGGTGCGGCTGGCCAGCACATACTCATGCTCCTTGAGCTTGAGCATTTCCGCGCGGCTGATCTTGCTCATGCCGATCCACTCGGTGAGCAGCAGGGCCACAATAACCAGCACCATGCCCTTGGGCATGAAAATGGCCAGCACGGACACGATGACCAGCCGGGGGACGGAGTTGCCGATCTCCACGATGCGCTGCATGATGTTGTCCGTCATGCCGCCGAAGAAGCCGGAGATCAGGCCATAGCTCATGCCGATGATCATATCGATGATGATGGTGACAAAGGCGATGATGAGGGAGATGCGGGCCCCCTGCCAGGTGCGGGTCCACAGGTCCCGGCCCATGTCGTCGGTACCGAACAGGAAGGTGTGCTCCGCGAACAGCGCGGCGTTGTTGCCGCTGCCCTGGATGACGCCGGAGATCTGCGGCCCGATGCCCCGGGCCACAATTTGCTTGCCCTCCTCGCTGGTGACGGACACGATGCTGTCGTAATTATAGGCGTTCATCATGGGCCCAAAGGCGGCGAAGAACATGATGAGCAGGACGATGACCAGCCCCACCACAGCCCGCCTGTTGCGGAAGAAGCTGATGGCGACGCCCTTCCAGTAGCCCTGGGAGGCGAAGTTCTGGTCGGTGGTGATATCCCGGTCGGGGAGGAACTGGAAATCCTCCTTGACGGGCACGTATGGCGTGTTGTTCATGCTCAGCCCTCCTTTGTGGAAACCCGGATGCGGGGGTCAAGCAGGCCGTAGAGCAGGTCCACCACCAGCATGATCCCAATGTACAGCGCGGAGTAGAGGATGCCCAGGGCCAGCACATAGTTATAGTCCACGCCCTCGCCGGTGATGGCGTCCACCATCAGCTTGCCGATGCCGTTGATGCCGTAAATCTTCTCCACCACCAGCGCGCCGGTGAGCAGGTCCACGATGAGGGGAGCCAGCACCGTCACGATGGGCACCAGGGCGTTGCGCAGGACGTGCCTGCGTACCAGCGTACCACCGTACAGACCTTTGCTCTCCGCCAGGCGGACATAATCGCTGTCCATGACCTCCACCATCTCGTTCCGGGTGAACCGCGCCACCGTGGACATGGTGAACAGGCTCAGGGACAGGGAAGGAAGCACAGAGGAGAACAGGAAACGGTTGGCGTCGAAAAAGTAGGGGAAGAAGGGAATCTTGAAGGAGAAGAAATATTGCAGGAAAATCAGGAACACGTAGGACGGCACGCACACCCCGATGATGGAGAATACGGTGCAGAAGCCGTCCAGGAACCTGCCCCGGTTCAGGGCCGCCACAATGCCCAGCAACAGCCCCACCGCCGTACCGATCAGGATGGCGATGCCACCGATGCGGAAGGAGTTGGAGATGGCGGTGGACAGGACCGTGTTGATGGGCGCGCCGTAATAGAGCGAGGTTCCCCGCCCGAAATCTCCCTTGAGCAGGTTGGCCATGTACCGCCCGAACTGGACCAGGATGGGATCGTCCAGTCCCATCTCCAGCCGCTTGGCGGCGATCTGCTCCGCGCTCATGCGCTCCGAGGGGAAGGGGTTGCCGGGCATGATGCGCACCAGCACAAAAAGCAGGAACACAATGAGCAGCAGGGTGAGCAGAGCCATTCCGACTCGTTTCAATGTATATTTCACCATAAGCATTACCCCCAGTGATAGTGTATCGTCATAGTCAAAAAACCTCAAAACAAGTATGTATGGATTTGTTTGGAAGTTTTTTGACTACTGATTTGTCCGGATGGGGAAAGGGCGGGGGAGCGGCACTCAGAAAAGGGCCGCTCCCCACAAAACGCCTGTGTTGTGTGTCAGCCGATGCTGGCGGATTTGTAAACGCGGTTCAGAGCCACAGGGTGGAACTCGACGCCGCTCACGCCGTCGGCGATGAGGTTGGCGTTGGACTTGGTGTACAAGGGGGCGATGACGGCCTCCTTCATCACCAGCTCCTCGCCCTCATACAGTGCGGCCCAGCGGGCATCGTAGTCGGTGACATAGGCGCCGGTGGTGCAGTCGGTGATGATCTGATCATATTCAGCGTTGGACCAGAAGCCGTAGTTGTTGGCGTTGTTGGTCACCCACATGCCCATGTAGGTCATGGGGTCGGCGTAGTCGGGACCCCAGCGGGTCAGAGCCACGTCGTAGTTGTCGTTCTGCATCTTGTCCAGACGCTCGGCCTTGGTCATGGGCTGGAGGTTCAGGGTCACGCCGGGGAGGTTCTCCTCCACCTGGCTCTTGATGGCCTGAGCCACGTTGGCCACCTCGTCACCCTCGTTGTTGCCGTAGATCATGGTGAACTCGAAGCTGTCCACGCCCAGCTCGGACTTGGCGGCCTCCAGATAGCTCTGGGCCTTGGTCACGTCGTAGCCGCAGTAGTCGGCAAACTTCTTCTGGTCGGCGGAGAAGTCCTCGCCGGTGGTGGCGCTGGCGGCGAACTGGGGAGGCACGGCGGTGTAGGTGGCCAGGGAGCCGTCCATCACGTAATTGTCCACGATGCTCTCGCGGTCGATGGCGTTGGAGATGGCCAGACGCAGATTGGTGTTGGCCAGCTTGCCGCCCTGGGCGTTTTTATCGGTCTGGCTGAAGGTGAGGTACCACATATAGCCCGCGCCGGTGACCTTCAGCTTGCTGGACAGGCTGGCGTCGCTCTCGGCGGAGGCCACCTGACTGCCGTTGATGGTGACCAGATCCAAGGTGTTGCTACGGAAAGCGGTCAGGGCGTTATCCGAGGAACCCACCACCTGGTAGCTGATGCCGGGCAGCTTCACACGGGCGGCGTCCCAGTAGTCGGGGTTCTTCTTTAGGGACAGGCTGGCGGTGCCGGGGGTGTAGCTCTCCAGAATGAACGCGCCGTTGGACAGATAGGTCTCTGGGCTGGTGCCATAGGTGCCTTCAGCCAGACCGCTGTAAAACTTCTCATTGATGGGGTAGAAGGCGGGGAAGTACATCAGGGAGGGGAAGTAGGACACAGGGGCGGTCAGCTCCACCACCAGGGTCTTTTCGTCCGAAGCGGTGATGCCAAGGGTGTCGGAGGAAGCTTCGCCGGACATGATGGCGTCGGCGTTCTTCACGTTGCCCACGCCGTCGCCGAACATGTAGCCGTACTCCTCATTGGTTTCCACGCCCAGCCGCCAGGCAAACACGAAGTCCTGGGCGGTGACGGGGTCACCGTTGGCCCATTTGGCGTCGCGCAGATGGAAGGTGTAGGTCTGGCCGTCGTCGGAGATGTCCCACTTCTCGGCGATGGCGGGGATGGCCGCGCCCTCGGCGTCCATCTGAGTCAGGCCGTCGATGCAGTCGGCAATGACCTCGAAGGAGTCGCCGTCGGTGGCCAGATTGGTATCCAGGGACATGACGTTGGTGCTCAGCATGACGTTCAGGTATTTGCCTCCGTCATTGCCGGAGCTGGGGGCGACGCTGGGATTAGTCCCAGTGTCTGAGCCCGCGGGCTCATTGCTGTTACATGCCGTCAGCCCAAAGAGCATCAGGGCCGCCAGCAGCATGGAGATGGTCTTTTTCATTCCATTACTCAATCCTTTCCATTTTTGCCACTTTAGAGTATTATTATGATAACATACTAAAGTGATGCAAGTAGTATATCATAATCCTGCATTTTTGGCAACTGACAAAAATGCAAAATATCAGCAAAATAGAGAAAAATCATTTGTGGCTTTCCGTCATTTCGACGAAAAATGCCGGATTGATGCTGGAGTAGATTCCAAAAAACTGGCCGAAAGCAGCAGCTGGGCATTGGCTGCGGGAGCGCTGCCGAAATTGAGTGCCGGAGAATTTGCAAGTTTAAAGGCGGCTTTATGCGAAGCTTGCCCCAAGGACGGGAGCTGTGCTATAATGCTGTCCAAATGTGGGCGGATGAGCCGCCGGAAGGGGTGCTTTATGGAAAGTCTGTTTTGCTGTCCCGTGTGCGGCGGTGCGCTGACCCGGAGGAAGGGGCGGTACCTGTGCGCTGCGGGCCACAGCTTCGATATCGCCAGGGAAGGGTATGTCAACCTGCTCCCTGCCAATCAGCAGCACTCCAAGGCACCGGGAGATGACCGGGAAATGGCCGCCGCCCGGACCCGGTTTCTGGAGGGCGGCTGGTATGGCCCGCTGCGGGAAAAGCTATGCAGGCTGATTGAGGAGCTGGCTTCCGACAGGCCTGCCCTGCTTGACGCGGGCTGCGGCGAGGGCTGGTATACACAGGCCATGGCGGAGACGGCGTGCGCAAAGGGTGGACGTACCGCGGGCGTTGATCTGTCCAAACCGGCGGTGAAGAAGGCGGCCCGCCGCTGTGCGGCAGGAGAGTTTGCCGTGGGGACGCTTTATCATCTCCCGGCGGCGGATGAAACCGTTGATCTGTTGGTGAACTGCTTTTCACCTCTGGCTGCGGAGGAGTTCGCCCGTGTGGTGAAGCCGGAGGGGAAGTTTTTGTATGTGGTCCCCGGTCCCAGACACCTGTGGGAGCTGAAAGAGGCGGTGTATGAACGCCCTTACGAAAATGAGGAGAGACGGGAGGAATATCCGGGCTTCCGCTATCTGGATGTGGTCCCGGTGGAGTGCCGTTTTACCCTTCCGGATACCCGGACCATCCAGGACCTGTTCCGCATGACCCCCTATTACTGGAAATCTCCCAAGGCAGGGGCGGCGCGGCTGGCGGAGCTGGAGCGGCTGACCGTCACCGGGCAGTTCCGTATCCATGTGATGGAGCGAACGGGCAAATAGGCGTGAAAACAGGGTCCCTCTCACGGAGGGACCCTGTTTTATGTAATGCTTCGGTTATTTTTTCTTGAACGGCCACCAGGACCGCTTTTTGGATGCCTCCGCTTTTTTTGCCGGCGCGGGCTTTGCGTTTTGCTGGGGCCGGGCCTGGGGCTGGGCGGCCGACAGGCGCTCCAGCGCTTCTTTTGCCTTTTTGTGGCCCTGGTCCGCCGCCTGCCGGTAGAGCGTCCGGGCTGCCTCCAAATCCTGGTCCGTCCCCTGGCCCAGCTCACAGCACCGGGCCTTCAGGTACAGGCCGCGGGAACTGCCTCGCTCGGCGGCCTCCCCATAAAGCGCCGCCGCTCGGAGCGGGTCCTTCTCCACACCGACGCCCTTCATATAGCACTCCCCCAGGGAGCAGGTGCCGTCGCTGTGGCCGCCCTTGTGGGCTTTGGTGTACAGCTCCACCGCCTTTTTCTCATCCTTTTCCACGCCATAGCCGTTTTCATAGCACTCGCCCAGCAGGAACTCCGCCCGGTGGAACTGCTGCTCGGCGGCCTTGGCGAACCATTTGGCCGCTTCGGTGTTGTCCTCCTCCACGGTGATGCCGTGGTAGTAGAAGAAGCCCAAATTGCACATGGCTCTGGCGTTGCCCTTTTCCGCCGCGATGCGGTACAGCTTCGCCGCCGTCTCCCGATCCTGCTCCACGCCGTGGCCCAGCTCGTAGCACAGCCCCAGGGAGCAGGTGCCGGAGGGGTAACCCCCTTCATGGGCAATGGCGTACAGCCGGGCGGCCTCTTTTTGGTCGGCCTCCACGCCGTAGCCGTAGTCGTAGCACTCGCCCAGCAGGAAGTGGGCCCGAGCGCTGCCCCGATCGGCGGATTTGCGGAACCACTTCACCGCCTCCTCGTCGTTCATCTCCACGCCGATGCCCTGGTACAGGCAGTAGCCGTAGTTGCACATGGCCCAGGTGTTGCCCTGTTCGGCGGCCTCCTTGTAAAGCTGCACGGCCCGGGCCTTGTCCGTCACCACGCCCTTGCCGTATTCGTAGCAGGTGCCCAGGGAGCAGGTGGCGGCGGCAAAGTGCTGCTCATGGGCCAGCTGGTACAGCTCCACCGCCTTTCCCATGTCGGCCTCCACGCCGTAGCCGTTTTCATAGCATTCGCCCAGCAGCTGGCGCGCCCGGGGCTGGCCCGCCTGGGCGGCCTTGGAAAACCACTTGAACGCCTCGTCGTTGTCCTCCTCCACGCCAATGCCCCGGTAGTAGCAGTAGCCCAGATTGCATTGGGCCTGAACCGAGCCCGCCTGCGCCGCCTGACGATAGAGTTCCACCGCCTTGGCGAGATCCTGCTCCACCCCGGTGCCCAGCTCATAGCACAGTCCCAGGGCGCAGGTGCCCGCAGGATAGCCCGCCTCGTGGGATTGACGGTAGAGCTCAAAGGCTTTGCATTCGTCCTTTTCCACGCCGAAGCCGCCGTCATAGCATTCGCCCAGCAGCTGCTGGGCGCGGGGATAGCCCTCCTTTGCCGCCAGATGGAACCAGTGGGCGGCCTGCTTGTCGTCGTGCTCCACGCCGATGCCCTGATAGTAGCAGAAACCCAGATTGCACATGCCCCGGGCCTCGCCGCCCTCGGCGGACCTGCGGTAGAGCTCTACGGCGCGGGTTTTGTCCATTTCCACCCCCCGGCCCAGCTCATAGCACAGCCCCAGGGCACAGGAGCCGGCGGGGTGGCCCTTTTCGTCCGCCTGAATGTAAAGCCCGACGGCCTTTTCCAGGTCAGTCTCCACGCCGAAGCCGCCCTCGTAGCACTGTCCCAGCAGGAACAGCGCCCGGCTGCTGCCCTGCTGAGCGGCCTTGTCGAACCAGTATACCGCCTGCTCGTTGTCCTCCGCAACGCCGATGGCCCGGTAATAGCAGTAGCCCAGGTTGCACTGCGCGCGGGCGTCCCCGGCGTCGGCGGCCTGCCGGTACAGCTCCAAAGCCTTGTCCATGTCCTGCTCCACGCCCTGGCCCAGCTCGTAGCACAGTCCCAGAGAGCAGGTGCCGGGGGGATAGCCCCCGTCGCTGGCCGCCCGGTAGAGCTGGGCCGCCTTGGTGTGGTCTGCCTCGACGCCGTAGCCGAAGTCATAGCAGTCCCCCAGCAGGCCCAGCGCACGGGGGTAGCCCTCCTCCGCCGCCAGCTGGAACCAGTGGACGGCCTGCTTGTCATCCACCTCCACGCCGATGCCCCGGTAGTAGCAGAACCCCAGATTGCATTGGGCGGGCACATAACCCTGGTCCGCCGCTTCCCGGTAGAGCTCCACCGCACGGGTCAGGTCCTGCTCCACGCCCTGACCCAGCTCGAAGCACAGGCCATAGGCGCAGGTGGCGGGAGGGTATTCATCCTCGTGAGCCTGACGGTACAAATCAGCTGATTTGACTGCGTCCTGCTCCACGCCCTGACCCAGCTCATAGCACTGGGCCAGCAGGAATTGACCCTTGGCATAGCCCTGTCCGGCGCATTGACGGTACAGCTCGGCCGCCTTTTTCTCGTCCTTTTCTACGCCAATGCCGTGGTCGTAGCACACGCCCAGGGCGCAGGTGCCCGCGTCGTACCGCTGCTCATGGGCGGCCCGGTAGAGTTCCACGGCCTTGTCCGCAGCCTTGTCCACGCCAAGGCCGTTCTCGTAGCACTCACCCAGCAGGGTCTGCGCCCTGGGGTACTCCTGTTGGGCGGCCTTCTCAAACCAGCTCACCGCCTCCTGGTAATCCTGCTCCACCCCGATGCCCCGATAGTAGAAAAATCCCAGATTGCACTGGGCGGGGGCGTAATCCTGCTCGCCGGACTCCCGGTACAGCTCCGCCGCCCGCTCTTTGTCCAGCTCAACTCCGGTGCCCAGCTCATAGCACAGACCCAGCTCGCACAGGGCGGGGGGATAGCCCTGCTCCGCCGCCTGGGTCAGCAGGCGCGCGCCCTTTTGTGGGTCTTTCTCCGTGCCGATGCCCCGGATATGACACAGCCCCAGGCCGTATTGAGCGGCAATGTAATCTCCTTCCGCCGCCTTGGTGAACCACCGGAAGGCCAGATTCTCATCCCGCTGGGCTCCATCTGTGCCGTTGCAGTAGGCCATAGCCACCCGGTACTGGGCGTCCAGGTCGCCTTCCTCGGCGGCCTCCACCAGATCCCGGAAGCTCTGCTGCTTCTTGGCGGATACGTCCGCCAGGCTCTGGATAACCTCGGGGTCGATATATACCATGACAGCGTCCTGCCCGTCGGACAGCAGGCCGTCATTTCGCTCCTCCGCCATGATGTATTCGCTTCCTTTCCAAACTTGCGCGAGCCGCGTCAGGCGGCGCGGTGTATCAGGCATTATAACACATTGAAACAGAAAAATCTACACGCTTTGGGTGGTTTGAGCGCCGCCCCAGGAGAACAGCCGCTTTTGCCGGAGCAGGTAATAGAGCAGTCCGGCGGCGTCCGCCAGCAGCCACCCGATGGGCACCGACCACCAGATGCCCACCACGCCGACGGCGGGGACGGCGGACAGCAGATGTGCCAGCGCCACCCGCGTGCCCAGAGAGATGACGGTGAGCACCACCGACATCCCCGGCCTGCCCAGGGCACGGTACAGGCCGTAGAGCAGGAACAGACAGCCGATGCCGCAGTAGAAAGCACCCTCAATGCGCAGATAGCGGACCCCTTCCAGAATGGTCTGCGCCTCCTTTGCCTCCACGAACAGTCCCATGAGGGGCTGGGCAAAGACGCACACCAGAGCGGAGACGGCGAGGCAGAAAATCATGGACGACACCACCGCGCCCTTCAATCCGGCCCGGATGCGCTCCTCTTTTTTCGCGCCGTAGTTCTGGGCGATGAAGGTGGAGAAGGCGTTGCCGAAGTCCTGGACGGGCATATAGGCGAAGGCGTCGATCTTCACCGCCGCGGCAAAGGCGGCCATCACGGTGGGACCAAAGCTGTTCACCAGTCCCTGGACCATGAGGATGCCCAGGTTCATCACCGACTGCTGGACGCAGGTAAGGATGGAAAAGCCGGCGATCTCCTGAATCCGAGCGGGCTTGATGTGAAACCGCCCACCCGTGGGGCGCAGCTGAGGGTATTTTGCCAGCGTATAGGCCGTGATGCCAAGTCCTGAGACGTACTGGGCAATGACGGTGGCCTCCGCAGCTCCGGCAGCCCCACGTTCCAGCCCCAGCACGAACCACAAATCCAGGGTGATGTTCAGCACGGCGGATACGGCCAGAAAAGCCAGCGGAACCACGGAATTGCCCACCGCCCGCAGGAAGGAGGCGAAGTAATTGTAAAGGAAGGTGGCGGCGATGCCGCGGAAAATGACCTCCAGGTACTCCCGCATCATGCTCCACACCTCGTCCGGCACCCGGAGAAAGACCCGAATCCCGTCCAGGCAGAGGAAGGCCAGCACATTCAGCGCCAGGGTGAGGGCGGCGATGAGGACAAAAGCGGCGTGAGCGCCCTCCCGCAGACCGTCCTCGTCCCGCTGGCCGAAGCGGATGGAGAACACCGCGCCGCTGCCCATGCACAGCCCCAGCAGGATGGAGGTGAGGAAGGTCATCAGCGTGAAGGAGGAGCCCACGGCGGCCAGGGCGTTTTTGCCCAGGTACTGGCCCACAATGAGGGTGTCCGCGATATTGTAGCATTGCTGGAGCAGGTCCCCCAGGATCATGGGGACGGCAAAGCGCAGCATGGAACCCAGCACGGGACCACGGGTCAGATCTTGGTTCACACGCTCGCCTCCTTGCGACGGATTGGACCAATGTTCCGCTGATTATTGTAGCGGGCGCGGGGGCTTCTGTCAATGCCGTGATATGGAAAAAAGAGCGCCGGACGGCTGTCCGGCGCTTGCGAGGTATTCGATCAGGCCTCCTCCTCCAGCGTCACCTGAATCAAAACCGGGTTGTGGTCGGTGTACTGGAATTGGCGGTCCAGGGTTTCCACGCGGTCCAGCTTCACGTTGGGGGAGAGGATGAACCCGTCGATGACGTAGAACTGGGTGTCCCCGCTGTCCGGGTCGTAGGGCTGGTTCAGCAGGCGGCAGGTGGGGGCGGACAGGTCACAGGCGAACCGCCAGCCCTCCGGGAGGATGTCCTCCTCCAGCACACCGGGGGTCCATAGGGACGGGTCCTTGATGGGGAAGGCGTCCAGCGCACCGGGGAAGGTCTGGTTGAAGTCGCCCCCGGCGATGACGTAGTTGCCCCTTTCATATTCGCTGGTGAGGAAATCCATCAGCACCTTGGTCTGTGCGGCCTTGCCCTCGCCGTCGTCGTAGGCCTCCAGGTGGAGGTTGACCAGCACCAGCTCCTTGTCGGAGTCATCCAGCGGCACATAGCTCACCAGCAGGCACCGCTTCAAGTTGGCGGCGGACACCGGCCAGGAGAAAGGGCAGGGCAGGGCGATGCGCTGGGCTCCGGCTACGGAGAAACGGGACAGGGTCTGCAAGCCGCTGTGCACCTTGCCAATGGGGGGTAGGGGGTAGGGCACGAAATCGCAGGAGTAGTTCAAGGCATACATCCAGCAATATGGGCCAAACTCGTCATTATTGAGGATTCCGTGATACCAGACTGCCTGATTGCTGCCTCCGGTGCGGGAGGAATCGGTGTCCACCTCTTGGAGAAAATACACATCGGCGTCCTGTGCCTGGAGCTGCTGAACGATACCGTTCTCATAGGTCACTACTTGTTCCCCGGTGGGAGTTACGTCCTTTCCGCCGTCCATAAAGAAATCGGCTTCCTTCCCAAGCCCAGCATATCCGGTGTTCTGGGAGACAAGGGTCAGGCTGTCGCCCACCGTGAGAGTTTTCCAGGTATACATATAGGCGGGAGAAAGTCCTGTCCCAACCTCCAGTTCCTCTACAGCGTCCGGCTTGTACTCCGTCAAAGTCAGCCACGCCACCAGCCCCACCGCAACTAGTACTACCAAACCAACAGCGATCCCTGCCCATTTCAGCATCTTTTTCGCCATGCGGCCACGTCCTTTCTGTAATCGCTACAGTCCTTGGCCCCTGTCCTTCACCCGCAGGCGGTTCAGCGCCCGGGCCAGGGTGGCCTGGGCCAGCTGGTGCTCCTGACGGCTCTTTTTCTGGAGGATGGCCTCCCGGGCCTGATCGGCCTCCCGGCGCGCCCGGGCCTCGTCGATCTCCTCGGGCCGCTCGGCGGAGTCCACCAGGACGAGCACCTCATTATTTTCCACCTTCACCATGCCGGGGGACACCGCCGCCAGCTGGACCTCCTGCTCCGGAGGCTGCCAGCGGATAGTTCCCGGCACGAGGGCGGCCATCATGCTGCTGTGGTGGGCCAGGATGCCCCGCTCCCCGTCGCTGGCGGGGATGGTCAAGCTGACACACGGCCCCTCGTAAAGCGTCTTGTCGGCGGCCAGAATGTGGACCTGAAAGGTATCCATCACGCGCCCTCCAGCTTCCGGGCCTTCTCCACCACGTCGCGCCAGGCGCCCACGTTGTAAAACGCCGCCTCGGGGTACTGGTCCAGCTCGCCGTCCACGATGGCGGCAAAGCTCTCAAGCGTGTCCTTCAAGGGCACATATACGCCGGGAATGCCGGTGAATTTCTCCGCCACATGGGTGGGCTGGGCCAGGAAGCGCTGGAGCCGGCGGGCACGGGCGACGGTTTTCCGGTCCTCGTCGCTCAGCTCGTCCATGCCCAGGATGGCGATGATGTCCTGAAGCTCCCGGTATTTTTCCAAAATTTCCTGCACCTTTCGCGCCACCCGGTAGTGCTCCACCCCCACGATGTCCGCCTCCAGGATGCGGGAGGAGGACTCCAGCGGGTCCACGGCGGGGTAGATGCCCTGCTCGGAGATCTTACGGCTCAAAACGGTGGTGGCGTCCAGATGGGCAAAGGTGGTGGCGGTGGCGGGATCGGTCAGGTCGTCCGCCGGGACGTAGACCGCCTGCACGGAGGTGACCGAACCGTTTTTGGTGGAGGTAATGCGCTCCTGCAGCTCGCCCATCTCGTTGGCCAGGGTGGGCTGGTAGCCCACGGCGGAGGGCATCCGCCCCAGCAGGGTGGACACCTCGCTGCCCGCCTGGACAAAGCGGAAGATGTTGTCGATGAACAGCAGCACGTCCTTGTGTTCCTTGTCCCGGAAGTGCTCCGCCATGGTCAGCCCCGACAGGGCTACCCGCATACGCACGCCGGGGGACTCGTTCATCTGGCCGAACACCAGGGCCGTCTTGGCGGATACGCCGCTCTCCCGCATTTCCCGCCACAGATCGTTGCCCTCGCGGGAGCGCTCACCCACGCCGGTGAAAATGGAATAGCCGCCGTGCTCCATGGCCACGTTGTGGATCAGCTCTTGAATCAGCACGGTCTTGCCCACGCCCGCGCCGCCGAACAGGCCGATTTTGCCCCCCTTGGGATAGGGCTCCAGCAGGTCGATGACCTTGATGCCCGTCTCCAGAATCTCCACAGCCGGGCTCTGCTCGTCAAAGGCGGGGGGCTTGCGGTAGATGGAGCGCACCGGCGTGCCCTCGGGTACCGGCCCGGCGCCGTCGATGGGCTGGCCCAGGACGTTGAACATACGTCCCAGCGTGGCTTCGCCCACCGGAACCTGGATGGAGTGGCCGGGAATGTCCACGGCCAGCCCTCTCGCCAGCCCCTCGCTGGGGGACAGCATGATGCACCGCACCGTTTTGCCGTCCAGGTGCTGCGCCACCTCCATGACCCGATGCTCACCGTTTTTTTCCACGGTGAGCTCCTCGCGCAGGCGGGGGAGCTCGCCGCTGACCAGCTCCACATCCACTACGGGGCCTGATATCTGCGTGATGATTGCTCGTTCCAAAAATCATCAACCTTCCTTCTCGTGCTTTTTGCGCTGGGCCCTGGCCCCGGCGGACACCTCAGTGATCTCCTGGGTGATGGCCGACTGCCGGACCCGGTTGAATTCCAGGGACAGCTCTCCCAGCAGCTTTTCTGCGTTCTGATTGGCGCTGTCCATGGCGGTCATGCGGGCCTGCTGCTCGCAGCAGAAGCTGTCGATGAGCGCGCTGTAGATGAAGCCGGATACATAGCTGGGCATCATACTGTCCAGCACTGAGTTCACGTCGGGCAGAAACTCAAACTGGGACGTCACCGGAGGCTCAGTGAGGGCGGTATCCGCGAAATAGGTCCGGTGAAAGGGCAGCACCCTGGTGCATCTGGCCTCAAAGGACATGGCGCTTTTCATATCGGTATAGACCACAAAGATCTTCTCCAATTCCTCCCGCCGGAAGCCGTCCAGCAGCAGGGCGCTGATTTCCCGCGCCCTTGCCATGGTGGGATTCTGGGCGGTGTAGAGAAAGCTGTGCTCAATGGGGATGTTGTGGGAGGCGAAAAACCGCCGTCCGTACTCGCCCACCACGAACAGCTTGGTGTCCGGGTGCTGCTCCAGCAGCTTCAGCGCCTCTTTGATGGCGTTCTGGTTATAGGCTCCCGCCAGTCCCTTGTCGGCGGTGATGACCAGGCAGCCGTAAGCGCCGGCCAGCGGCGGCTCCCCCTCAGCGGGGTAGAAGTAGGGGCTGTCCACGTTCTTCACCGTGCGGAAGATACGCTTAATCTCCCGGCGCAGGGCATCAAAATAGGGGCGGGTGTTGTCCAGCTCCTGTCTTGCCCGGCGCAGCTTGGTGGAGGCGATCAGGTACATGGCGTTGGTGATTTTCCTCGTCTCCTGGACGCTTTCAATGTGGGTTTTGATCTCCTTCGTCCCGGCCATGTCAGCCCTCCTGCGTTGCGCCGCTCAGAAAACGCGCCAGATGCTCCCGGGACAGCTTCAAAATTTCCTCCCGGTCATCCTCGGACAGCCGCCCGGCCTGGTCGATGCGGGCGCACAGGTCCGGGGCGTCCTCCTCCAGCGCGGCCAGAAGCCCGGCGCGGAACTCGTCCATGCGGCTCAGCGGCACGTTCTGCATCACATGGTCCATGGCGGCGGTGAGGATAATCACCTGCCTGTGCTGGGACAGGGGGGCGTACTGAGGCTGGCGCAGCAGGTGCATCAGCCCCTGGCCGTAGGCCAGCTGCCGCTTTGTCGCGTCGTCCAGGTCGCTGGAGAACTGAGTGAACACCTCCATCTCCCGGTACTGGGCCAGCTCCAGCCGGATGGCTCCGGCGGCGGATTTCATGGCTTTGGTCTGGGCGTCGCCGCCCACGCGGGATACTGACAGGCCCACGTTGACGGCGGGCCGCTGGCCGGAGAAGAACAGGTCGCTTTCCAGGAAAATCTGGCCGTCGGTGATGGAGATGATGTTGGTGGGGATATAGGTGGACACATCCCCCGCCTGGGTCTCCACGATGGGCAGGGCGGTCATGCTGCCGCCCCCCAGCTCGTCGCTGAGATGGGCGGACCGCTCCAGCAGCCGGGAGTGGAGGTAGAACACGTCGCCGGGGAAGGCCTCGCGGCCGGGGGAGCGCTCCAGCAACAGGGACAGCGCCCGGTAGGCGATGGCGTGCTTGGACAGGTCGTCATACACGATGAGCACATCCCGGCCCTGGTACATGAAATGCTCACCCAGAGCGCACCCGGCGTAGGGAGCGATATACTGCAAGGCGGCGGAGGCTCCGGCGGTGGCGGTGACGATGACAGTGTACTCCATAGCCCCCCGACGCTCCAGATTTTCGGCAAGCTGGGCCACGGAGCTGGTCTTCTGCCCGATGGCGACGTAAATGCACACCACGTCCTTGCCCTTCTGGTTGAGGATGGTGTCCAGGGCGATGGCGGTTTTGCCGGTCTGACGGTCGCCAATGATCAGCTCCCGCTGGCCCCGGCCGATGGGGAACATGGAGTCGATGGCCAGCAGGCCCGTTTCCATGGGGGTATTCACCGGCTGGCGGTCCAGAATGCTGGGGGCGGGGGTTTCCATGGGGCGGTAGTCCTCCGGCTCAATGGCGCCCTTACCGTCCACAGGCACGCCAAGGGCGTCCACCACCCGGCCCAGGTAGCCGTCGCCCACAGGCATTCCGGCGGTTTTTAAGGTGCGGCGGACCATGCTGCCCGCGCAGATCTCCTCACCGTCGCCGAACAGGATGCAGCTCAGCCCATCCGGGCGCAGGTCCTGCACCATACCCTTCACGCCGCCTGAGAACAGCAAAATCTCCCCATACTGAGCGTGGGCAAGCCCGTTGACAGTGGCGATGTCGCTGTCTACAGAGAGCACCTCGCCGATCTCCTCCGGGACGGGGACAGGCTCCCACTCCTCCACCGCCTGACGGATGAGGGGGACGATGTCATTGTGCCCGGGATGGAGGTGGCGCAGGTAGTCCTGGAACTGCCTCACCCGGCCATCCAGGGTCCAGTCGTACACGTCGGAACCCACCTGGAGGCGGAAGCCGTCCTGAAGGGACTCGTCGAGCTCCCAGTGCAGGGGGACCTTCCGTTTGTAGGTCTGGGTCAAAAACTGGTCGAAGCGCTGGAGCTGCTCCTCGGTGGGCTGGTCGGCGCTGCGCAGTTGGGCGGTCAGGCGGCTTCTAGCGGCCCTCATGGGTCTTGCCTCCCTCCGTCAGGTCCAGGAACTGGTCGAAAAAGTCCTCTCCAGGCTTGGCGGCCAGCTTCTTCGCCGCCTTGGCGGCCAGCTCCCGCATCTCCTTCTGGGACTCCCGGATGGCCCGCTCCTTGGTCTGTTCCGCCTCGGCCTTGGCCTTGGCTACGATGTGTCTGGCCTGCTCCTCCGCCTGGGCCAGCTGCTCCTGGGCGGCCTGCTGGGCGGCCTGCTGGGCCTTGACCCGCTCCTGATGGATCTCTTCGTCGGCGCGGTCTAGCTTGGCCTGACAGCCGGCCTTGAGCTGCTCCGCCTGGGCCAGCTTGTCCTCGGCCAGCTTGTCCAGCTCCTGATAGTGGTCCGCCCGCTTCCGCATAAACTGCTTTACCGGCTCGAAAAGAAGGAAGTAAAGCCCTCCCGTCAGGATGGCCAGGTTCATCCAATGCAGCAGGATCTGCTGCCAGTCGATATTCAGAGGCATGATAATGTCCTCCCCAAAGTTACAGTACGAAGATGATGAGGATGACCACCAGCAAAGCGTAGATGATGGCCGTCTCAATGAACACCAGGCCCAGCATCAGGGTGGTGCGCACCTTGCCCTCCGCCTCGGGCTGACGGGCGATGCTCTCGGTGGTTTTGGCGGTGGCCAGGCCCATGCCGATTCCACCGCCCGCGGCGGCCAGACCCACGGCGATGCCTGTGGCCACGGCCTTCAGGCCGATGGAATTGTCCTGCTGGGTCTCGGACTGGGCGGCGGGCTCAGAGGCGCTGGGGGCGTCGGCGGCCATAGCGGGGGCGGCCAGGAACAGGACGAGCAGCATGACGCCCGCCAGAGCGATCATCTTTTTCAACAGCTTATTCATAGATAACAACCTCCATATTCAATTATTTTAGGCGGTTCAGGCGTTGTCCGCCGGGACCTTTTTTTCTTTATGATGGGACGGCTCGGACACCTCGCCGTAGTACAGCGCCACGAGCATGGTCAGCACGTAGGTCTGGATCAGGGCGTGGAGCAGGGTGAACATCACGCCCACAATCACCGGCAGCACGAAGCTGAGGCTGACGTAGTAATAGACCAGCTCCGTCACCAGCAGGCCGCTGAGCAGCGCGCCGAAGAGACGAAAGCTCATGGAGATGGGCAGGGAGAACTCCTTCAGGGCTTTCAGCACGCCCTTGGGGCCGTGCTCCGCCACGCCGCCGGAGGCGATGACCAGATAGGACAGCACGCCCAGGCCGATGGCGGCGTTCACGTCCGACAGGGGGGCGGGCAGGGTGATGGGCCGACCGTGTACGGTGACGGCCTGGAGGCCCAGCAGCTCAAACAGCGTTCCCACGAAGATGAACGCCCCGGCGGAAAAGATGTAGGCCCCCATAAACCGGTTTCGGTGGGGGCTGCTTCCCTTGGCCATGCCGTCGAACAAGCCCACCGCTTCCTCCAGCACCAGCTGGAGTTTTCCAGGCTGGAACTTGAACCGGGGGATGGCGAAAATTCGGATCAGCACGGCGGCGATCAGCAGGACAGCCGTCACCAGGAAGGCGGAGATCATCCCCGGATTGACCGCCTTCAGTTCGAATAGGCTGATCTGTCCCGAGTCGTGGAGCACTGCGTCCCGCATGGCTTCCTGGACGGTCTCCGAACGGCCTGAGGAGCCCGCCAGCAGCGCGGCGATGAACAGCAGCACCACGGTGAGGAGCCAGACCACCAGGCCCTTTTTGTGTTGCTTCATCAAAGCATTCCTTCTTTCGAGCAGTCTGTCTGCCGCCCGGACGGGGCGGCGGCGGACTTCATTATACACCCGCTTATTTCCAATGTCCACCCGGTTTTGCGGAAAAAAGCGAAAGCGCCGGGAGGCAGAATCCCGGCGCTTTGTCAGGGTTGGAAAAAACTGAATGCAAAGAGAATTCATTTCATGACGGCGTCCTCCGGTTCCAGCGTCTCGCGGCGGGCCTGGGGCTCCGCCGGGGCGGTCACGATCATGTTGGGCCAGCGGCGCTCGATGCGCTCGTCGCCGTACTGCCGGTCAATGAACTCCTCAAAGGCATTGGCGGGCTCGGGCTGAACGGCGCGGGTGCTGTAGCGCAGCATGGCCGCGCTGGTGAGCGCTGCATTGCAGAGCATGAAGAACACCACGATCCAAGTGAAGATCTTGCCCGCCAGGGCGGGCAGGGACTCAATGCCCTTGGACATGGCCGGGTAGATCATTTTGATCCAGACCACCGCCAGCACGCCCCAGAAGAAGCAGAACAGCACGTTGGTGCGCCCGCCGATGTTCAGCGGCATGCCGCTGTAGTCCCAGAACACGGTGCCGAACACCAGCTCGGTGAACATGCTGCACATGTACTCGTAGGCGCCGCCGATGACGAATCCGGCGGCGAACACATAGCGGTCGTTTTTCTCCGCCAGCCCCTGGAGGGTGACGGTGAGCACCACGCCCCCCAGCCCCCACACGAAGCTGAACGGGCCGTAGAGTACGCTGGAGCGGTTCATCCACTGGCCGTCCACCAGGCCGCACCAGAAGGTCTCAATAACGTATCCCAGCAGGGAGGTGCATAGGAACACCCACACCAGCTTGTCCCAGCACAGGCCCTTGGCGAAGGTGTAGGAGCCCTGGTCCTGCCCACCGGCCGGCTGCATCCCCGGGTACGCTTTTTGCAGGCGCTTCCAGATGGCGCTGTACACCTTGGCGGCCAGCCTGCCCTGGTTGCTTTCCGCCTGACGCGCTTCGTACCAGGAGGGGTCCCCGGTGCGCATGGCGTAAAATACGGCGGCAAAGTCCAGGCCCATGAGCGCCAGGAACACAATGACGATGACACGCTTCAACAGCTCCGGCAGGAGCAGCACTCCGGCCAGCAGGAAGGGGTGGAGGATCAGGTAGACAATGTAATACACCGCCGCCACTGCGGCGGAAGCCAACAGTCCCCGGCCGCTGCCGGACAGCAGACGGCTGCGGTCCGCCTGCCATTGGATCTTGGGGCCCACCCGGTGGAAGAAGTGGTCGCCGATGCTCTCCGCCACGGCGGATACCACCATGACGGTCAGGAAGGAGAGAATGTGGCGCCCCGCCAAGGTGGGCAGCACCAGGAGCAGCAGGTCGAAGGTAAAGCCGTAGGCGGGGATCAGCGGCAGGGAGAGAATGCCCCGGTTGCAGAATCTCCGCCGGGTGACGGCATAGTACCCCGCCTCCACAACCCACCCCAGGAAGGAATAGATCAGCAGGTACAGCCCAAGGTCGTATAAACTGTACATGGATGGTCACAGCCTTTCTATCTTGATTTTCTCCTGTAGGAGGCAGCTGTTTATCCAGTATACCATATTTTGTAGAAAAAGGGGAGAGGCTTTTTCCGTCTATCCCATCATTGCCTTGGTCAGCAAAAAGGCCATGGCTCCACAGGCGGGGAAGGTCAGCGCCCAAGCCCCGGCCATCTGGCCCATCACCCGCCTATCCGCGCCCTGGCCCGCGCCGCAGATGGCGGACACCTTGGCGTGGGTGGTGGAGGCGGGCAGGCCCAGAACGGAGCAAACCGTCAATACAAATCCCGCGCCCAGATCCGCCGCCAGTCCGTCGGCGGGGGAGAGGGAGGCAAGCTCCGAGCCCACCTTCTCCACAATGGGCCTTCCGCCCAGAGCGGTGCCCAGGGCCATCACCCCGGCGGTGAGCAGAGCAAGGGAGAGGCGGGAAGCGGATGTGTTTGTGTCCAGCCCGCCGGTGAGCAGCAGCAGGGCCAGGAATTTCTGCCCGTCCTGCACTCCGTGGAGCAGGGCGGTGAGGGCGGCGGCGCCTTTCTGCCATGAGGCCGGACGGCGCACCCGCCCCGCCAGTAAGCGCCGGAACAGCCGTCCGGCTGAAACCCCGGCGGGAAGGGACAGCGCCAGCCCCGCCAGTGCCCGGAGCCATGCCCCGGCGCTGAGCTGCGCCGCCCCGGCCCCCAGCGCGGCGGCTGCGCCGGACAGCCCCGCCAGCAGCGCGTGGCTCTCGCTGGTGGGCAGGCCGAACCGCCACGCCGCCACCGCCCACAGCACAATGGACAAAAGCGCGGCGTTCAGCGCCGCCGCTGCCGGGCGGGGGTCGGCAAAGGTCACCAGCTCCCCGATGGTGTCCGCCACGGCGGGAAAGCACAGGCAGGCCAGCGCCGCGCCGGCGAAGTTGCACGCCGCGGCGATCATGACTGCTTTGCGAAAGGAAAGGGCCCCGGAGCCCACAGCGGTGGCGATGGCGTTGGGCGCATCGGTCCAGCCGTTGACGAAGATCACCGCCAGCACCAGCAGGCGGGCGAGATGGACGGTCATGGTCATGGCACTCCCTTCCGGGCAAGCCTATGGGAGGGAAAAGAAAAATATGCAAAAAATTTAAAAAATTAAGAAGGATTTTTTCAACGGACGGGGTATAAGTACATAGACGGCAACCTTGCCTCTGACTGAAATACAGGAGGGAAACGCAATGGAGCAGACCATCCGGGAGCGCACCGAGGCCCTGGAGCGCCAGATGTTATCGCCCCGGGCCTGCCTGTCGGTCAATTCAAAAGGGCGTGCGGCGGTTGTTGAACCGTGTCCCATGCGCACCTGCTTCCAGCGGGATGTGGACCGGGTGGTGCACTGCAAGTCCTTCCGGCGCTTGAAGCACAAAACCCAGGTGTTCCTTCAGCCCGAGGGGGACCACTACCGCACCCGCATGACCCACACCCTGGAGGTGTCCCGCATCGCCCGGACCATGGCGCGCGGGCTGGGCCTGAACGAGGATTTGACCGAGGCGGCGGCCCTGGCCCACGATTTGGGGCACACCCCCTTCGGTCATGCCGGGGAGCGCGCCCTGTCCCGGATGGTGGAGGGAGGCTTCCGCCACTATGAGCAGTCCCTGCGGGTGGTGGACCGGCTGGAGAACGAGGGCGCGGGGCTGAACCTGTGCCATGAGGTGCGCTCCGGCATTCTGTGCCATACCAGAGGACCGGTGGCGGACACCCTGGAGGGGCAGCTGGTGCGGTTTGCCGACAAGATCGCCTACATCAACCACGACATCGACGACGCCATGCGGGGGGGCATCATCTTCCCCACCGACATCCCCATCCATATCTCCCAGACGCTGGGCTTTACCCACGGGGAGCGCATTGAGACGCTGACCATGGACATTATCCGCGCCAATGCCGAGGGAAACGCAATCCGGCAGTCGGAGCCGGTGGCGAAGGCCATGGCGGAATTGAAGGAGTTCATGTTTCAGTCCGTATACTTCAATCCCCTCGCAAAAGGAGAGGAGGGCAAGGCGGAGGACATGATTTGCCTGTTGTATGAATACTATTACAAGCACACGGACAAGCTGCCCCCGGAGTATCAGGATATTCTGGTGAGGGAGGGGCGTGAGCGGGCGGTGCTGGACTACATCGCCGGTATGACGGACACCTACGCCGTGGAGCAGTTCAGCGATCTGTTCATTCCAAGAGGGTGGGTGGTAAAATGACGCAATACCTGGTGCCCGCCCAGGCGTCGGAGACAGAGTTCACCGAAAAGCGTTCCACCTTCATCGGCCACGTCTGGCCGGTGGAGTCGGAGGAGGAGGCCCGCGCCCGCATCGACGAGATGAAAAAGAGATACCACGACGCCCGGCACAACTGCTGGTGCTACCTGCTCAAGGACGGTCCTGTGCGATACTCCGACGACGGCGAGCCCCAGGGCACGGCCGGCCAGCCTATGCTGGGGGTGTTCCAGAAGGAGGGCGTCACCAACGTGTGCTGTGTGGTCACACGATATTTCGGCGGTGTGCTGTTAGGGGCCGGAGGCTTGGTCCGGGCCTACACCCAGAGCGCCAAGGAGGCGCTGGACGCGGCGGGGGTGTCGGCTGTGCGGCGCTGGGTGGAGCTGGCGGTGGAATGTCCCTACAGCTTTCTGGAGCGGGTGAAGCTGGCCTGTACGGCGCAAGGCGGCATGGTGGGGGAAATTGAGTACGCCGCCAACGTCACCGTACATGCCCTGCTGCCTGAGGAGAGCGCGGAGGCGTTCTGTGCCCGGATGACGGAGCTGTCTGCCGGAGATTTTGCCGCCATGGAACTAGGAGAAGTGTTCCGGGCTGCTCCGATTCAGCGATAAATTCGCTGAACAGTGATAAAACAGGGCAAAAATGGCTATTATCAGGAGGTGAGGCCATGGCCATACCCGATTCCTTTCTGGATGAGCTGAACGGACGGCTGAACATTGTGGACGTGGTATCCTCCTATCTGCCTTTGAATAAGAAGGGGGCCAACTATTGGGGGCTGTGTCCGTTCCACCACGAAAAGACCCCGTCCTTTTCCGTCAACGAGTCCAAGCAGATTTTCCACTGCTTCGGCTGCGGCAAGGGGGGCGGACCCACGCGCTTTGTCATGGAGATGGACGGCCTGTCCTTCCCTGAGGCGGTGCGCAAGCTGGCGGGCCAGGCGGGCTTGCAGGTGCCCGAGGACAGCCCGGAGGATGGAAAGCGGCGGGAGCGGCGAAAGCGTGTGCTGGAGCTGAACAAGGAGGCCGCCCGGTTCTACCGCTCCATGCTCACCGACGCCAGAGGGGCGCCGGTGGCGTCCTACATCCGGGACAAGCGGCGCATCAGCCCCAAGTTTTCCGCCCGGTTCGGCCTGGGGGCGGCGCCGGATGCCTGGGACAGCCTCATCACCGCCATGCGGGATAAGGGCTATGACAAAACCGACCTCATTGAGGCGGGGCTGGCCGTGGCGGGCAAGGGAGGCGGTGTGTACGACAAGTACCGCAACCGCCTGATGCTCCCGGTGATCGATGTGCGGGGGGATGTCATCGGCTTTACCAGCCGGGTGATGGACGACTCCACCCCCAAATACCTCAACACTCCGGAGACCTCCATTTTTAAAAAGCGATCTATCCTGTATGGCTTGAATTACGCCAAAAACACCAAGCGCCCCAACTTTATTTTGGTGGAGGGCAACATCGACGTGATCACGCTTCACCAGGCGGGGTTTGACAACACGGTGGCCACCATGGGCACCGCCCTCACAGAGGAGCACGTCCGCCTGCTGGAACGGTATACCAAGGAGCTGGTGCTGTGCTACGACAACGACGCCGCCGGTGAGGACGCCACCCAGCGGGCCATCGCGCTGCTGAAGAACTCAGAGGTGAGGGTGAGGGTGCTGCGCCTGCCCAAGCGGCAGATGCCGGACGGCACGCTGGGCAAGCAGGACGCGGACGACTACATCAAAAACGCGGGAGCGCAGGCTTTTGAGCATTTGATGAGCCAGAGCGCCAATTCAGCGCAGTACCGCCTGAGCGTGGTACAGGCGAATTTTGACCTGAGCCGGGACGACCAGAGGGGCGCGTATCTGCAAGCGGCGGCGGAGGTGGTGGCCGCCCTCCCCAGCCCGGTGGAGCGGGAGATCTATGCCGGGCGGTGCGCCGAGGAGGCGAAGGTGTCCAAGGAGGCGGTGCTCCAGGAGGTGGACCGCCTGCGGAAAAAGCGCAGCCGGCAGGCCCGGAGGCAGGAGGAGCGCCAGAACCTGACCCCCGCCCGGCAGCTCCAGCCCAAGAGCCGGGAGCTGCGGTATACCAATGTCCGCTCCGCGCTGGCGGAGGAAGGCGTTTTGCGGGTGGTGCTGCTGGACGCCGAACTGTTCCGGGAGCTGGACGAGCTGACGCCGGAGCACTTTTCCTCGCCCCTGCTGGGCAAGGCGTTTGCTCTGCTGCGGGAGCGGTGGGAGACGGGCAGAAGCGTATCCCTGCCGGCACTGGAGGGGCGGCTTGCCCCGGAGGAGCTGGACCAGCTGGCAGCCGTCGTCCAGCAGCCGCAGGCCCGCGGTACGGCTCGGGAGGCGCTGGAGGACTGCAAGCAGACCATCCTTGCGGAAAGCCGCAGGGGAGACATACATAGCGCGGAGGACTTGAATGGATTGAGACAGGCGCTGAAACAGAAAAAAGGCTTTGGAGGATGAAAGACCAATGAGTGAAAAGAAAAAGACCGGGAAAAAGACGGAGAGCGCGCCCCATACCCAGGCCAGCCCCGAGAAGCTGGAGGCGGCCAAGGCGGAGCTTGCCAAAATGGTGGAGGGGGTCCAGAACGGTGAGAAGCTGCTGGAGCTCATCGACACCGGCTACAAAAAGGGTAAGCTGTCCTCCGGCGAGATGATGGAGACGCTGGATTCCATCAGCCTGGAAAGCGAGCAGATGGACAAGGTGTACGACGTGCTGGAGAATCTGGGCATCGACACCGCCGGGGACGACTTCCCGCCGGAGCTGGACGACGACATCCTGCCGCCCGCCGAGGAGCTGGAGGAGATTCCCGAAGAGGAGATCGTGGACCCCAACACGCTGGTGGACTCCTTCGCCATCGACGACCCGGTGCGGATGTACCTGAAGGAGATCGGCAAGGTGGATCTGCTTACCCCCGAGCGGGAGGTGGAGCTGGCCCAGGCCATGGGGGCCGGGGCGGCGGCTCAGGAGCAGCTGGCCGAGCTGGAGAAGTCCGGCGAGCCCATCCCCGAGGAGACCTTGAAGGAGCTGAAAAAGGCCGTCAAGGGCGGCGAGCGGGCCAAGCAGTCGCTGGCGGAGGCCAATCTGCGCCTGGTGGTGTCCATCGCCAAGCGGTATGTGGGCCGGGGAATGCTGTTTTTGGACCTGATCCAGGAGGGCAATCTGGGTCTCATCAAGGCGGTGGAGAAGTTTGACTACACCAAGGGCTACAAATTCTCCACCTACGCCACCTGGTGGATTCGTCAGGCCATCACCCGGGCCATTGCCGACCAGGCCCGGACCATCCGTATTCCGGTGCACATGGTGGAGACCATCAACAAGGTCATCCGGGTGAACCGGCAGCTCTTGCAGGAGCTGGGCCACGACCCCACCCCGGAGGAGACCGCCGAGGAGATGGGCATGCCGGTGGAGAAGGTGCGGGAGATTCTCAAAATCGCCCAGGAGCCGGTATCCCTGGAGACACCCATTGGCGAGGAGGAGGACAGCCATCTGGGCGACTTCATCCCCGACGAGGATGCGTCGGAGCCGTCGGAGGCGGCGTCCTTCACCCTGCTGAAGGAGCAGCTGGTGGATGTGCTGTCCACCCTGACCCCCCGGGAGGAGAAGGTGCTGCGCCTGCGCTTCGGCATCGAGGACGGCCGGACCCGGACGTTGGAGGAAGTGGGCAAGGAGTTCAACGTCACCCGCGAGCGCATCCGGCAGATCGAGGCCAAGGCCCTGCGCAAACTGCGCCATCCGTCCAGGAGCAAGAAATTGAAGGACTTTTTGAGCTGAATCTTGTTAAGAGAAAGGACAGCGTGACGCAAACTGCGTCACGCTGTCCTTTCTCTTCGGCGGTCATCATTTTGAGCGTTTATTTCTTTGTGTTAAGCAGAGCGAAACAGAGGTAATCAAATGGATCAGGGCCATCGCAGTATAACAGCCTCCTAAGAGATAATTGGGTGAAGCTGTGTCCGGCCAGCGCATTTTATTGCGTATTTGCAGCATGAAGAGGACTGTGAGAAAAAGAGAGAAGGCTGTTAGAAAGTGATAGCACCACACGGCCCACCGTTTGTTTTGGCTGAGGAAATGGAATACCGCGAGGTACGCCACCAAAAATGGCCAGACAATGTGATACACGAAAACACAGATGATTTTTGTAACGGTAAAGATCAAGAGGTTGGCAAACAGAAGGGCTGGACTCAACTGCGCCTTGGGCGCCTGAGGCTTCTGGGACATAACACACTCCTTTTCACCGGAACACCCGGTTAAAATCCCTGGGCATCTTGGCCTTGAAGGTGATCTGCTCCCCGGTGGCGGGGTGAGTGAAGGATAACTCGTTGGCGTGGAGGCACAAACGCCCGATGGGGTTGGTCTTGGCGCCGTACTGCTTATCCCCGGCCACGGGACAGCCCAGCTCCTTCATATGGACGCGGATCTGGTTTTTTCGCCCCGTTTCGATGCTGATGTCCAGCAGGGCATAGCCGCCCCCGGACTTTTTGACCTCATAGCTGGTAATGGCCTCCTTAGCGCCCTTCCCAGGCGCACCGGAAAAGCTGAGATGGGTGTCTGTCTCCACCAGCCAGGAGCGGATGGTGTCCCGGTCCGGCTTGGGGACGCCCTCCACCACCGCCAGGTAGCCCCGGCGGGTGATGATCTCGTTCCATTTGGACTGGAACAGCTCCTTGGTTTCGGCGTCCCGGGCGAACATCAGCACCCCGGAGGTATCCCGGTCCAGGCGGTGGAGGATGAAAATGCGGTTGTCCACCCGCTTGCTTTTCACGTAGTCGGTGACCATGTGGTAGGCGGTGCGGTTTTTTTCCTTGTCATTGGCCACGCTGAGCAGCTTGGCGGGCTTGTTCACCACGATGAGGTGTTCGTCCTCGTAGAGGATGGGAAAGGGGAGCGCGTCCGCTTTTGGGGCAGAGGCGGGCAGGATGCTCACCTTCTGCCCTGGGGACAGGGGCGTGTCGAACTGGGAGACGGGCACGCCGTCCACCGCCACCAGCCGCCGGGACAGCAGGGATTTTACGTTGTTGCGGCTCTTGCCTTTGACGCGTTCCAGCAGGAAGGGGAGCAGGGTGGCGGGCTCGCTCACCGTATAGACAGGGGCCTCGCCCCGATGCTGATTGTTGTGTTTCATAATTGACCGCCCTTTAAAAGGTTTTGCCCATTGTATCACAGCTTCCGGGAAAAGTCCACGAAATTCCATTGGGACAAGCAAGCCGGACCGTTTTTTCTCATAAGCTTCCCAGAGGTGATGTATCGTGGGAGAAAAAGCGGGCCTGCTGCTCAAGGCGTCCCGGCTGTTCGACCTGCCCGCCGACGCGCTGGCGGGCGCGCCCAGAGTGGAGGTGATCGGGGATGGAGAGCTGCGCATGGGTCCCCATCGGGGCATCCTGGCTTACGGGCCGGAGGAGATCCACATATCCGGCGGCAGCATGGTGGTGCTGGTGCGGGGCAGCGGCTTGGAGCTGCGGGCTATGACCCCGGAGGAGCTGCTGATCACAGGCGCCATCACAGCTGTGGAATTTGTGAGGTGAGATGATGAAAAAGCTCATCAACCTGCTGCGGGGGTATGTGGAGCTGGAGGCGTCCGGGGCTTTTCCGGAACGACTCTTGAATCTGTGCGCCCAAAACCGCTTGCAATTCTGGAGGCTGCGCTGGCTGGATGAGACCAGTTTTACCTTCCGCGTCGCGCTTCAGGACCGCAAGCGGCTGGAGGAGCTGGCCCGGCGCTCCATGTGTGAGCTCAGTGAAAAGAGGCGCCGGGGGGCGGCGGTGGTGGCGGAGGGCATCATAGAGCGCCGCTGGGGGTTTCTGGCGGGGCTGGCGCTCTGCTTTCTGGCGGTGAGCTTCCTCTCCCGGTTTCTGATCGTCATTGAGGTGACGGGCAACGAGACGGTCCCCACCGCCGTCATCCTGTCCCAGCTCCAGCGGGTGGGGGTGCGGCCCGGGGCCTACGGCCCCGCCATCGTGGAGAAGGAGGCGGCCAATGAGGCTCTGCTGGGCCTGCCGGAGCTCTCCTATCTTGCCATCAACATCTATGGCACCCGGGCGGAGGTGGTGGTCCACGAGGCGGAGAAAAAGCCCGAGCTGCTGGAGGAAGAGATCCCCACCGATGTGGTGGCGAAAGCGGACGGCATCATAGAGCACATCCACATCAGCTCGGGCCGCGCCCTGTTTCAGGATGGGGACATCGTGGCTGAGGGTGAGGTGCTGATCACCGGGGAGCTGGATTTGAGGGAGCCTGAGTACGGCACGGTGGATACGGGGCGTCTGATCGTCCACGCCGAGGGAACGGTGAAGGCCCGTACATGGCGGACCTTGGAGGAGACCATTCCGCTCACCGCCCAGGGAAAGGCCTATACCGGAGAGGAACGCACCGGGTACGGGATAAAATTTTTGTGGCTGGACCTGGATTTTTTACAAAACAGTAGCATTTCCCAGGGCAGATATGATAAAATAACCAGGACCGAGCAATTGAACCTTTTTGACCAAGCCCTGCCCGTCTGGCTGACCACCACCACCCTGCGGGGCTACGACCTGGAGGAGCGGCCCGTTGACCAGGAGGAGGCCGTGCTGCGGCTGGAGCAGGTCCTCACGGCCCGGCTGTCGGAGCTGATGGAGGCCAACCAGGGAGAAGTCCTCCAGACGGATTTTGTGACGCGGGAGGAAAATGGGCGGCTCACCGTCACCCTGCTGGCGGAGTGCCGGGAGGAGATCGGCCGCACGGTGGAGCGGGAAGGGGAAGTGGGACGCGTCTACGGTGGAAGCGCTGACCCGTCGCGGACAGGTGAGGCGTGACAGTGGCGCGTCCCAGGAAGATATTACGCAAGACAACGGCTGAACGCCGCGTGTAAGGAGAATACCAATGACAGAGCAGAGCATCAGCATTGAGCGGATGGAGGAGGCCGTCAACCTGTTCGGCCTGTTTGACGAGAACATCCGCCTCATCGAGCAGGAGCTGGACGTGTCGGTGGTGAACCGGGAGTCCAACCTGAAGATTTCCGGCGAGGGCGAGAACGTCATGTGGGCGGTGAAGGCCATCCAGGGCCTGCTGACCCTGTCCGCCAAGGGGGAGGCCATCGGCCAGCAGAACGTGCGGTATATCATTGAGCTGGTCCGGTCGGGCAACGAGGGCAAGATCGCCCAGTTGGCCGGGGACGTGGTGTGCGTCACCGCCAAGGGCAAGCCCATCAAGGCCAAGACCATCGGCCAGCAGAGGTATGTGGACGCGATCAAGAACAGCACCGTCACCATCGGGGTGGGCCCGGCGGGTACGGGCAAGACTTACCTTGCTGTGGCGGCGGCGGTGGCGGCGTTCCGGGAGAAGCAGATCAACCGCATCATTCTGACCCGTCCCGCCGTGGAGGCGGGAGAGCGGCTGGGCTTTCTGCCGGGGGACCTGCAATCCAAGGTGGACCCGTACCTGCGGCCGCTGTATGACGCGCTGTTTGACATGCTGGGGGCGGAGACGTACCAAAAATATCTGGAGCGGGGGAATATCGAGGTGGCGCCGCTGGCGTATATGCGCGGGCGGACGCTGGACGACTCGTTCATCATTTTGGACGAGGCCCAGAACACCAGCCGGGAGCAGATGAAAATGTTCCTCACCCGGCTGGGGTTCGGGTCCAAGATTGTCATCACCGGCGACGCCACCCAGATCGATCTGCCGGTGGACAAGGTGTCCGGGCTGAAGGAGGCCATGCGGGTGCTGAAAGGTGTGGAGGACATCGCCATCTGCCAGCTCACCGGGGCGGATGTGGTGCGGCATGTGATCGTACAGCGGATCATCAAGGCCTATGAGGACGACGAAAAGCGCCGGGCCGCCAAGAGGAAGTAGGAGGGCCGCCTCCGGCGGATTACTTTCTCTCGCGCGAGAGAAAGTAACCAAAGAGCGCGCATAGGGGGAGTACCCCCTATGTACCCCCTTTATACGGGAGAGCCCTATACGGGGAATTGGTGGGGACCCTTCCGGCGCGTGGGGTTTTCGACTGGTGTCCCCCTATTTGTGCTGCCGCTTGTGCTCTGACATTGATAAATAAGCGGGGGCCACGGGCTGCGCCTGGGTGGGTGGACCGTTCGTCCCGTGGGCTATGGCTGGTCCAGGCAGGCGTCGGTTAGTTGCATTCCAAGTTGGAGACCTTGGTAAAAGGCCCAGAGGCCGTGGCCTATGATGGGCTCATCGTGGAAGCGTTCTGGCCAAAATTCAGGGTTGGGTTCAGTGACAAAACAGCGGTATAAGTCCTCAATAATAATGGGAATATCATGATTCATCTGTCTTTCCTCCAAATCGAGATAAGCGAATAGCTGCAAGCAAGTATCTGCGCATATTGTAATGCGGCGGGAATGATTTGTCAATAGGAGTGCGCTATGGTTTTTAACGAAAGATTGAAAATTCTGCGTGAAGAACGTAAATGGACGCAGGAGAAAGTGGCCCGGGCCATGGATATGCCATTGAGAACTTACAGCGGCTTGGAAGCGGACGGTGCAAAAACCCACTACGATACCCTTATCAAAATTGCGGATTTTTACGATGTATCTGTGGACTGGCTCATGGGCCGCACCGATAAGCGGGAGGTCAACCGATAATGCCAAAGCATGAGATCATCATCTCCGCCGATGTGCCGGGAGTGGATGAGGACCTGCGGTCTCTGATCCGCCATGCCGTCTGCACCGCCCTGGATGCGGAGAATGTGGAGGTATCCTGTGAGGTCAATGTACTGGTGACGGACGACACAGGCATTCACCAGGTCAACCTGGACATGCGGGAGGTGGACGCCCCCACCGATGTGCTGTCATTCCCCATGTTTGACTTGGCCCCGGGGGACAAGCCCTCTGAGGAGGACGCAGACCCTGCCACCGGCCTGGTGCCGTTGGGGGATATGTGCCTCTCCTTGGAGCGGGTCCGCGCCCAGGCCAAGGAATACGGCCACAGCCGCCGCCGGGAGCTGGCCTATCTGGCGGTCCACTCCGTTTTGCACCTGCTGGGCTACGACCATCTGGACGAGGGCCCCATGAAAGCCCAAATGCGGGAGCGGGAAGAGGCAATTATGGCTGAATTGGGATTAGAACGATAAGATAAAAAGCGGCTATGCTCAATGCCGTAAATAAAAGAAAGTTGAGGATCACCTTATGAATATCAAAAAATCCGGCATCATCACCATCTGTGGGCGGCCCAACGTGGGCAAGTCCACCCTGACCAACACCCTGGCGGGGGAGAAGGTCGCCATCGTCTCCCCCAAGCCTCAGACCACCCGCAACCGCATCTGCGCCGTCCTCAACCGAGGAGACAGCCAGTTTGTGTTTGTGGACACGCCGGGTCTGCATAAGGCCCGCACCCGGCTGGGGGACTACATGGTGAAGGTAGTGCGCCAGTCGGTGGCGGACGTGGACGGGGTGATGCTGCTGGTGGAGCCGGTGGACCACATCGGCAAGCCCGAGGAGGAGCTGATTTCTCGAATTAAGGCGCTGGGCGCACCCGCCGCGCTGGTCATCAACAAGATCGACACGGTGGAGAAGGAAAAGCTGCTGTCGGTGATGGCGGTGTACGGCGCGGCCCACGACTGGGACGCGGTGGTGCCCATCTCGGCCAAGACCGGCGAGGGTGTGGACGAGCTGCTGGAGGTGCTGGGCGGCTGGCTGCCCGAGGGGCCCCAGCTGTTCCCCGACGGAGCGGTGACCGACCAGCCGGAGCGGCAGATCATGGCGGAGATCGTCCGGGAGAAGCTGCTGCGGGAGCTGGACCAGGAGATCCCCCACGGCACCGCCGTGGAGGTGACGAAATTTTCCCAGCGGGACAACGACATCATTGACTGCCATGTGACCATATATTGTGAAAAGGCGTCCCACAAGGGCATTATCATCGGCAAGGGCGGGGCCATGCTGAAAAGGATCAGCACCCAGGCCCGGCAGGACATGGAGGCGTTCATGGGGGCCAAGGTGTATTTGGAGACATGGGTGAAGGTGAAGGAGAACTGGAGGGACAACCCGGCGGCCATTCAGAACTTTGGCTATACCGAGGATTGAGCCATGGTGGATATTGAAACGTGGATGGAGGGCCTTGCGGAGAGGCTGACAGACAAATTCGGCCTCTGCCTGCTGCGCTGGAGCGCAGACGCTATGGCGGAGGCCGGGCGGGCCAAGGACACAAAATTTCCCTGACATAATCACCCCGTCCCTGCCCATGCTAATAACATGGACAGGAGGGACGGCAATGGATACAGCATATTGGAACCTGTTTTGGACCACCGGGATGCCGGAGGCGTGGCTGATGAGCCGGGATCAGGCGGATGCGGCGAGGTCCGCGGCCCCTCCGGCGGAAAACGCAGAGGGCCATGCCGGTTCCGCGGCAGGCGTTCAGTCCGGACTGGCCGGCGGCGTCTGTGCCGGAGCCGGAACGGACTTCAAATAAACTGTCCCGGCGGCTGCCGGGATCTACATAGGAGCGTGTGTATGCACCTGACCACCAATGCCCTCGTGCTGCGCGAGGTGAACTACAAGGAATCGGATAAAATCCTTACCCTGCTGACCGAGAAGGAGGGGAAGCTCACCGTGTCCGCCCACGGGTGCCGGAAAAAGGGCAGCCCCATTGCCGCCGCCTGTCAGCTGCTGGCCTGGGGGGAGTTCACGCTGTATGAATTCAACGGGCTGTGGTCGGTGAAGGAGACTGCCTCCGAGCGGCTGTTTGATGGAATACGGGGGGATTTGGAGAAAATCGCCCTGGCCAGCTACATTGTGGAGGTCACTGAAGCTCTGGCGGAGGAGGGACAGCCTGATCCGGGCCTGCTGGCGGTGACGCTGAACTGCCTCCATGCCCTGGACAAGCTGGGCCGGCCGCTGCCCCAGGTCAAGACCGCCTTTGAGTGGCGGTCCATGGCTCTGGCGGGATATGAGCCGCAGATCGAGCGGTGCGGGGTGTGCGGCAGGCCGGAGCCAATGGAGCCTCACATTCACCTGGGGGAGGGTATGGTCCACTGCGGGCCCTGCCGGGGCAAGCTGGGGGAGGGGGTATCCATGCCTCTGACCACGGCCGCGCTGGCCGCGCTGCGGCACATCACCTGGGGCCCCCGAAAGCGGCTGCTGTCCTTCCGGCTGGACGGGGATGGGCTGCGGCGGCTGTCCCAGGCGTCGGAGGCCTATCTTATGACGAGGCTGGAGCGGGGGTTCCGCACGCTGGACTTTTACAAGCGGCTGAGTCCGGAGGGCTGAGGCGCGGTGGGAGCATAGGCCCGGAATGAAATGGAAAAGCGGCCTGATTGGGCCGGGAGGGCGCGGGGCGAGTGAACCCGCGCTGAAACATACCTGATGAGTTTGAGGGAAACGATATGACGCCATTATTTGAAAAATCCATAGAGACCTTGGAGCTGCCCCGTGTGCTGGCGCTGCTGGCCAATGAGGCGGCCACGGAGGAGGGCAGGGAGCGGTGCCTGGCCCTGCGGCCCGTCAGCGTGCAAAGCGATGTGCTGCGTCTGCAAAAGCAGACCTCCGCCGCGTTTGATCTGCTGGTGAAGCACGGCACGCCGTCCCTGTCCGGGGTGAAGCCGGTGGCGGCGGCCCTTCAGCGGGCGGACCGGGGGGGCGCGCTGAACACCCGTGAGCTGCTGGATATCGCCCAGGTGCTGCGGTGCGCCCGGAACGTGCGCGAGTACGGCGCCGGCGGCGAGGGCAAAACGTTGCTGGATGGGTATTTTGACAGCCTCACCGCCAACCGCTTCCTGGAGGACAAGATCACCGGCTCCATCCTCAGCGAGGACGAGATCGCCGACGCGGCCTCACCGGAGCTGGCCGATATCCGGCGGCACATCCGGGCGGCGGCGGGGAAGGTGCGGGACGTGCTCAACCGGCTCATCTCCTCCAACCAGTCCAAGTATTTACAGGAGGCCATCATTACCATGCGCGGAGGACGGTATGTGGTCCCCGTGAAGAGCGAGCACAAAAACGATATTCCCGGTCTGGTCCACGACGTGTCCGGCTCCGGCGGCACCTTCTTCATCGAGCCCATGGGCGTGGTGAACGCCAACAACGAGCTGCGGGAGCTCCAGGCCAGGGAGCAAAAGGAGATTGAGCGCATTCTGGCGGAGCTTTCCGCCGACTGCGCCGGGTTTAAAGAGAGTATTGAGGACGATTACCAGACGCTGGTATCCCTGGACTGCATATTTGCCCGGGCCAAGCTGTCCTCGGCGATGGGAGCCATGGAGCCGGCGCTGGGCCATCATATCGAGCTGAGAAAGGCCCGCCACCCGCTTCTGGACCCCAAGACCGCCGTGCGCAATGATTTGACGCTGGGCGGAAAATTCGACACGCTGGTCATCACCGGCCCCAATACCGGCGGCAAAACGGTGACGCTGAAAACGCTGGGCCTGCTGACACTGATGGCCCAGTGCGGCCTGCATATCCCGGCGGCGGACGGGTCCACGGTGAAGGTGTGCTCCGTTGTGCTGGCCGACATCGGAGACGAGCAGTCCATCGACCAGTCCCTGTCCACCTTCTCCTCCCATATGACCAACATCGTGGCCATTCTGGAGCAGGCGGACGACGAGACGCTGATTTTGTTTGACGAGCTGGGGGCGGGCACCGACCCGGTGGAGGGCGCGGCGCTGGCCGCCGCCGTTATTGAGTCTGCCCGCGCCATGGGCGCTGCGGTGGCGGCGACCACCCACTATGCCGAGCTGAAGGTGTACGCCATGACCACCGCCGGGGTGGAGAACGCCTCCTGTGAGTTCAACGTGGAGACACTGGCCCCCACTTACCGGGTGCTTATCGGCATCCCCGGCAAGTCCAACGCCTTTGCCATTTCCCGGCGGCTGGGGCTGCCCGACTATATCATCCAGAAAGCCGCCGACCGCATCGACGCGGAGAATGTGCGCTTTGAGGATGTGCTCAGTCAGCTGGACCTCCAGCGTCAGGCTATGGAAAATGAAAAGGAGCAGGCGGCCCGGCTGCGCCGGGAAATGGAGGAGGCCCGCGCCCAGGCGGAGCAGTACCGCGCCCGTATTAAGGAGGAGCGCCGAAAGGCCACCGAAAAGGCTCAGGCCGAGGCCCGGTCCATCATTGAGCAGGCCCGTGACGCCGCCGACCAGACCTTCAAGGAGCTGAACGAAATGCGCCGCCGCCAGGAGCGGGAAAAGGGCTGGGTGGACGACAACGAGCAGCGCTCCGAGCTGCGCCGGAAGCTGAACGAGGCAGACGCGGCCCTGGGAGGAAAGAAGGAGAAGGAGGACCTGCCGCCTCCGCCGCCCACCCGTGACGCGGTGGTGGGCGATACGGTGGAGCTGGTGAAGATGGGAGCCCAGGCGGAGGTGGTGGGCGTCAACAAGGACGGCACCCTCCAGCTCCAGGCGGGTATTTTGAAGCTGAAAGCCAGGCAGAAGGAAGTGCGTGTGCTGGAGGATGTGACCGCCCGGAAGAAGCAGAGCGCGAAGGATAAGCAGCGCGGCGCGGCGGTGAGCCGTCCCTTCCGGGCCGCGGCGGCCAAGGCGGAGCTGGACCTGCGGGGCATGATGGTGGATGAGGCGCTGGGGGCGGTGGACCTGTTTCTGGACAACGCCCTCATGGGCAAGCTGGAGACGGTGACCATTATCCACGGCAAGGGCACCGGGGCCCTGCGCAAAGCGGTGCGGGAGCACCTGAAAAAGAGCCGCTACGTGAAGGAGTACCGCCCCGGAGTATACGGCGAGGGGGAGGACGGCGTTACGGTGGCTACGCTGAAATAACCCCCTGCAATAGTGAGTTCTAGGCGGTTTTCATGAATGGGTGAAATGATTTTTGGTGAAAATGCTCTTGACGATAACGGCTAAATTTGGTATCCTATCGTATGTACAAAGATTCGGAGCAGGTCCGGTGCGGAGGATCTCATGCGGCCGGAGCCGAGTTTTATGATGGAGGGAATCGCTCATGTTCATGAAAGAGACTACGGTAAACAACCAGGTCGGTCTGCACGCCCGTCCGGCCACGTTTTTTATCCAAAAGGCCAACGAGTTCAAGAGCTCCATCTGGGTGGAGAAAGAGGATGACCGCCGCGTCAATGCCAAAAGCCTACTGGGGGTCCTGTCCCTGGGCATTGTGAAGGGCACGACCATCAACCTCATTGCCGACGGCCCCGATGAGGAGGCTGCCATCAACGCTCTGGTTGAGCTCATCAACTCTGAGTTCTCTGAGTAACCCAACGCTGACCACGAAAAAGCGCCGCTTGTGCGGCGCTTTTTTTGTGAAAGGAGATGAGTCTGGTTGACATTTGACGAACTGCGAGAGAAAGCCCATGCCCTGCCCTTGAAGCCGGGCGTATACATCATGCAGAATGCCGGCAGTGAGGTCATCTATGTGGGCAAGGCGAAAGCCTTGAAAAACCGCGTCAGCCAGTACTTCCAGGACCAGTCGCGGCACAATGAGAAAACGCGGGTCATGGTCAGCCAGATCGACCACTTCGATGTAATTGTGGTCCAATCCGAATTTGAGGCCCTGGTTCTGGAATGCGCTCTGATCAAGCGGCATCAGCCTCGATACAATATTCTGTTAAAAGACAGCAAGGGTTATCCCTATATCCGGCTGTCGCCGGGAGACTATCCCCGGTTTTCCCTGTCGGCCAGGGTGGAGGATGATGGGGCCCGATACTTTGGACCCTATGGAAGCAGGGGGGCAAGCCAGGGCATCATTGACGCTTTGCGGGAGGCGCTGCGTCTGCCCGCCTGCCGCCGGAAATTTCCCAGAGACATCGGGAAGGAGCGTCCCTGCCTCAATTTCCACATGGGTGTGTGCGACGGCTACTGCCGTTCCGAGATGGACCAGACCCAGTACCGCCGCTCCATCGATCAGGCGGTGCGCCTGCTGGAGGGCCGTTTGGACGAGGTGGTGGACGAGCTGACCGCCGAGATGGAGCTGGCGGCGGAGGAGCTGCGGTTTGAGAAGGCGGCGCAGCTCCGGGACCGAATCCGGTCCATTCAGCTCCTGGGCACGCGCCAGAAGGCGGTGGCCGGGTCGCTGGCGGACACCGACGTGGTGGGCTATCACCGGGGCGAGGCAAAAAGCTGCTTTGTGGTGCTCCACTACATCGGCGGCGAGCTGGCGGCAAAGGATTGGGAGCTGCTGACCGTCCCCATGGAGGACGAGCAGACCACCGTGTCCACGCTGGCGGCCCAGTATTACGGCGGGCGCGGGCAGCTTCCCCGGCAGATTCTGCTCCCCTGCGACATCGACGAGCAGGTGGCGCTGGCCCGGATGCTCACCGAGGCGGTGGGCCGCAAGGTGGAGGTCCTCACCCCCCAGAGGGGCGCCAAAATGGAGCTGGTCAAGCTGGCTAATGAGAATGCCGCCGAGGAGGTGCTCCGGGCAACCACAGCGGAGGAGCGCCGCTCCAAGCTCACCGAGGCGTTGGGAGCTCTGCTGGGGTTGGACGAGCCCCCCCGCCGGATTGAGGCGTTCGACATCTCCAACACCGGCAGCTCGGACATTGTGGCCTCTATGACGGTCCACATCGACGGCAAGCCGCTGAAGCGGGACTACCGCCATTTCAAATTGAAGGATATGCCCCACGCCGACGACTACGCCTCCATGGAGCAGGTGGTGGAGCGGCGGTTCCGGCGCTATCTGGACGGAGATGAGAAGTTTGCCGCCCGCCCTGACCTGCTGCTGATGGACGGCGGCGCGGGACAGGTAAAGGCGGCCGGTGAGGCTCTGGCCCGCCTGGGCCTGGGGGATATTCCCATATATGGCATGGTGAAGGACGGCCGCCACCGCACCCGCGCCCTGGTGACTGGGGATGGCCGGGAGATCGGCATTCAGGCCAACCAGGCCCTGTTCGCCATGGTGGGCCGCATTCAGGAGGAGACCCACCGCTTTGCCATTGAATTCCACCGCCAGCAGCAGGCCGGCCATCTGAAGGGCTCGGCGCTGGACGACATCCCCGGCGTGGGACCGGCCCGCAAGGCGCAGCTGCTCAAAGCCTTCAAAAGTGTGAAGGCTGTCAAAGCCGCCTCGTTGGAGGAGCTGGCCGCCGTGGTGCCGAAAAGCACGGCTCAAGCGGTGTATGTCCATTTTCACCGGCAGGAAGAACAACAGGGAAAGGATGAGACGCCATGAAAGTCATCACCGGTCTTGCCAAAGGGCGGCGGCTGGAGGAGCTGCCCGGCCTGGATACCCGGCCCACCACAGGCCGGGTGAAGGAGGGGCTGTTCAGCGCCATTCAGTTTGATATTGAGGGACGGCGGGTACTGGACTTGTTTGCGGGCACCGGCCAGCTGGGCATTGAGGCCCTGTCCCGAGGGGCGGCCTTCTGCGATTTTGTGGACAGCGCTCCCGCCGCGCTGAAGGTGGTGCGGCGAAACGTCAAAGCCTGCGGCTTTGAGGACCGCTCGGCCTGCCACGGCAAGGACTTCACCGCGTTTCTGAGCCGGAACCGGGAGAAGTATGGGCTGATGTTTCTGGACCCGCCCTATGCCTCTGGAAATCTGGAGCGGGCGTTGGAACTGATCAGCACGATTGACATTATGGTGGAAAATGGTATAATGGTGTGCGAAAGTCCGGCGGAGCATGTCCTGCCGGACCTCCCGGATCCCTACGAGAAGGGGCGGGAATACCGGTACGGCAAGATCAAATTCACTTTGTACCGCAGGAGGGCAAACCCATGAGACGCGCCATCTATCCCGGAAGCTTCGACCCGGTGACCCTGGGCCACCTGGACATCATCAAGCGGGCCGCCGCCATTTTTGACGAGCTGATCGTATGTGTCAGCGTGAACTCCGCCAAGCCCTCGGGGCTGTTTTCCCCCCAGGAGCGGGTGGAGCTGATCCGGGCGGTGACGGAGGATCTGCCCAATGTGCAGGTGGACTGCTCCCAGGAGCTGGTGGCCGAATATGCCAAGAGCCACCGCGCCAGGGTGCTGGTGAAGGGTCTGCGGGCGGTGTCCGACTATGAGTCGGAGATTCAGATGGCCATGCTCAACGCCAAGCTGTATCCTAAGCTGGATACGGTGTTTCTCTATACCCGGCCCAAATATGCCTTCCTCAGCTCCACTGTGGTGAAGGAGCTGGCCCGGTACGGCGCGGATTTGTCCGATTTTGTGCCCCGGCAGATCATTGACCGGGTGCGGGCCAAGGTGGCGGACGGCGTCTGAATCAATGGGGGATAAGCGGATTTCACATACTGAAAAGGAGAGATGACGCATGGCGACAGCCGTGGATGAACTGCTGGATATGCTCTTTGATATGATTGATGAGGCGAAAAACGCTGCGTTCAGCAGCGATAAGTGCATAATCGACCGGGACAAGGCCTTGGATCTTATTGAGGACGCCAAAAAGCAGCTGCCGGTGGACCTGGCTGAGGCGCGGAAGATTCTCAATGCCCGGAACGAATACCTGGCCGCCGCCAAGCGGGAGGCGGACGAGATCCGCAAGCGGGCGGAAATCGAGGCGAATCAGATGGTGAGCGACGCCCCGGTGATGGCTCAGGCCCGTCAAAAGGCGCGGGAGATACTGTCCCACGCCGATGAAGAGGCCAAAAAGACCTGCCGGGAGACCAACGAGTACTGCGTGGACCTGCTGCGCCGCACGGAGGATGCTCTGGCTGCCGCCCACGCGGAGATGAGACAGGTGCACAACCAGTTCCGCTCCGGCATGGGGAGCGGCGGGTCCGGTGACCGGGACCGCTCCTCCGGGGGAAGCCGGATGTACGACGCTGAGGCGGACGGGTGAGGACCGGCTTGATAAAAAGAGTATAATTTTGGACAGAGACCCCGCCGCAGGAGACTGCGGCGGGATTTTTTCTGCCCTGAACAAGATGTTGGGGGGAGCTTTTTTAAAACCCAGCGGGCAGTATATGCAGTCTGCAAACGAATGACTGTTCGATTAAAATTCGACGGTTGACCCCATAAAATGGGCGATTTCACCGAAAAAAAGTTCTTGCATTTTATGGGAGGCTACGGTATACTGAAAGTCGTAGTGGAGTGAAATGGAGTAAATTTGCTATAACTAGGAGGAGAATGGAGGGAACAGGATGACCGGCACTTATGAGCACAGCATCGATAACGCCGGCCGCCTCATCGTGCCCTCCAAGCTGCGGGACAAGCTGGGCTCCACTTTCTATCTGGCGGTGGGGGTGAAGGAGAACCTGACCCTGTATCCCCTGGAGACCTGGGACAAGCTGCGCGCCAGGGTGTCCGAGCTGTCCACCACCGACGCGTCCTCCATGGACCTGTTCTTCGCCTCCGCCCAGCTGTGTGAGGCGGACAAGCAGTGGCGGTTTCAAATTCCCTCCTACCTGAAGGACTACGCCAAGATCGACCGGGATGTGGTCGTCACCGGCAACAACGACCGGGCGCAGATCTGGAGCGCGGACAACTGGAGGGCCAAGACGCAGCAGCAGCTGAATCCCGAAACCATCGCCAATCTGATGAAGAATCTGGGGATTTGACATGGAGTACACCCATAAGCCGGTGCTTTTGAAGGAGTGCCTGGGCGGTCTGAACATCAAAGCGGGCGGAATTTATGTGGACGGCACCTTGGGAAGGGCGGGGCACTCGCTGGAGATTGTGAAACGCCTGACCACCGGGCGGCTCATCGCCATTGACCGGGACAAGGCCGCTTTGGACGCCGCTCCCGCACGACTGGAGGGCCACATGGACAAGGTGACTCTGGTGCGGGGGAACTTCGGCGATTTGACGAATATCCTGGCCTCGCTGAATGTGGGCGGGGTGGACGGGATGCTGTTCGACCTGGGGGTGTCCTCTCCCCAGCTGGACGACGGGAGCCGGGGATTTTCCTACCTCCAGGACGCTCCATTGGACATGCGCATGGACCAGTCCGCGCCCCTCACGGCCAGAGACGTGGTGAACGGCTGGAGTCGGGAGGAGCTGAAGCGCATCCTCTGGCAGTATGGCGAGGAGCGCTATTCCGGGCCCATCGCCGCCGCCATTGTCCGGGAGCGGGAGAAGGCCCCCATTGAGACCACCGGCCAGCTGGCGGAGCTGGTCCGGAGCGCCATGCCGGCCAAGGCGCGCCGCGAGAAGCAGCACCCGGCGAAACGGTCCTTTCAGGCCATCCGCATCGCGGTGAATGATGAGCTGGGCGAGGTGGAGCGGCTGCTGCCGGCGGCGCTGGGCGCCTTGAACGCCGGGGGCCGACTGGCGGTCATCTCCTTCCACTCGCTGGAGGACCGGCTGGTCAAGACCTTTTACGCCGACTGGGCGAAGGGCTGCACCTGCCCGCCGGATTTCCCGGTGTGTGTGTGCGGCAGGAAGCCGAAGGTGAAGCTGGTGGGCAAACGGCCCATCGTGGCTGACGAGGCGGAGCTGAACGAGAATCCCCGCGCCCGCAGCGCCAAGCTGCGCGTGGCAGAGAAGGTGTAACCCTGACCCTGCGGACAGCAAAGTGGGGTGTGGACGAAGTACGAAGGAGAATACCCTATGGCGACTGAGCGCAGGAACGACATGAGAAGATACCGCACCTACGGCAGCGCGGCCTACCAGCCCGAGTTCGAGCAGGAGCCGCTTCAAAAGCCCTCCCGCCGTCAGGTGTCGGGCAATACCGTCCGCCGCCCGGAGCCCCGCCGCCGTCCTCAGGCACAGCCCCGCAGGCGTCCGGCGGTACGGCCCAACATCCAGGTGCGGCCCCAGAGCGCCGTGGCGCCCTTTACTGTGGTGGGGCTGTTTGTGGTGCTGGCCTGCGCGTGGCTGCTGGTGGTGAGCAGCGCTCAGCTGGCGGTGGCCAACAACGACATCGTGGAGCTTCGGTCCCAGCTGGCCGACCTCCAGGACGAAAACCGGAACCTCCAGACCAAGTACGAGCTGGTGTATGATCTGGAGGCGATTGAAAAACAGTTTTTGTCCGACGGCAGCATGATCCACCCAGGCGCGGGACAGACGGTGTACCTGGATCTGTCCGGGGGGGACAGCGTGGTGTACTACGACGGCGCGGGGAACGGCCTGTCCGGCCTGCTCCAGTGGGCGGAACAGTTTTTCGCCGATCTGCTGTCATAAGCGGCCGGCCCCGGCACATACATTGACCCATAGAGAGACAAGAGGGGCGTGAGGAACGCACAGAGTTCCCGCGCCCCTCTCCCAATCCAAGAAATGGAGCGAAGCGCAATGCAAGATCCTAACCGCAAGCCCCGCCGCTCGGAGGGCAAAAATAACCGCAGCCTGTTCCGGCGCACCATTTTCTTGATGGTGGTGCTGGGCATCGGCATGTTTCTCCCGCTGATCGCCCAGCTTTACAAGCTCCAGATCGTGGAGCACCTGGAGTGGGAGGAGCGGGCCGCCAACCAGCAGACCAAAAGCGTGTCCGTGGCCGCCAACCGGGGTACCATTTACGACCGGGAGGGCCGGGCCCTGGCCATGTCCGCCACGGTTTACAAGCTGATTTTGTCCCCCATGGGGGTATACAACGCCGTCAACAAGGATAAGGAAAAGAAGTATGTAGACAAGGAAGGCGATTTTGACGAGGCGGCCTATGAGAAGGCCCTGTATGACATGCGCAAGACCATCGTGGACGGCATCGTGGACCTGTTTGATTACGATGAGGAGCGGCTGTGGGCCCGCATCGAGCGCATCAGCTCCGGCTACGAAGTGCTGTACTACGAGCTGGAGGAGGAGGACGCGGAGAAGGCCCGGCAGTTTATCAGTGAGAAGAAGCTGTCCGCCGGACTCCAGCTCACCCCCAGCAGCAAGCGGTACTATCCCTATTCCTCCATCGGCTCCCACATCCTGGGCTATATGGGCCAGACGGAGACCAGCGGTGACAACAAGGTGGGGAAGGCGGGCATTGAGCTGGGCTATGAGGATGTGCTGTCCGGTGAGCTGGGGAAGGTGGTCACCTCCCAGAACGGCTGGGGCGCGGAGATGCTCTCCGGCTACGAGATGTATTTCGAGGCCCAGAACGGCTATGACACCACGCTGACTGTGGACGAGCGCATTCAGGCCATGCTGGAGCAGACCCTGGCGGAGGGCATCGAGACCTACGACGTGCAGGACGGCGCCTTCGGCATTGTCATGAACCCTCAGACCGGGGCGGTGCTGGCCATGGCCAGCAGTCCGGACTTCGACCCCAACGACTGGAACAGCATTCTCAGCGACGACCTCCAGGCCGAGATCGACCAGGTGAAAGCGGAGAAGGGGGACGAGGCGGCCGACGCCGCCTGGAAAGAGGCGTGGGAAACACAGATGATTAACCGCGCCCTGTCCGAGGCCTACGAGCCGGGGTCGGTGTTCAAGCCCATCACCGTGGCCATGGCCCTGGAGGAGGGCATCATCTCCATGGACGACCACTTTCAGTGCGGCGGCTCTTACCAGCAGAGCGGCTGGCCCAAGCCCATCCGGTGCCACAAAAGGAGCGGCCACGGCGACCAGGACCTGACCAAGGCCGTGGGCAACTCCTGTAACGTGGCCCTGATGACCATCGCCGAGCGGATGGGCCCGGACATCATGTGGAAGTATTTCGAGGACTTCGGTCTGTTCGACTACACTGGCATCGACCTGGCGGGAGAGGGTGACGAAGTGTTCTGGGCGGAGAGCACATTCAAAGGCCCCACCGGGAGCCAGTCGGTGGCCACCAGCTCCTTTGGGCAGCGCTTCAAAGTCACCCCCATCCAGATGATCACCGCCTTCGCCGCCGTCATCAACGGCGGGCATCTGCTGGAGCCCTACGTGGTGCAGTCCATCAGCGACCAGGACGGCAACACCGTGTTCTACCATGAGACCCAGGAGGTGCGGCAGGTCATCAGCGAGTCCACCTCCGACAAGGTCCGGGGCATTCTGGAGAGCGTGGTTGCCAACGATTCCGGCCACAACGCCTCCCAGAGCGGCTACCGCATCGGCGGCAAGACGGGCACCTCCGAACTGCTGGACCGGGAGAATGAGCCGGACTACGACAAAGACGTCATGTGTTCCTTTATGGGCTTTGCCCCGGCGGACAATCCCCAGGTGCTGGTGCTGGTGGTGTACGACACCCCCAAGCGCGCCACGCCGGGTTCCAGCTACACCGCCAATGAGACCTACATCAGCGGCGGCAATATCGCGGCTCCCATGGCGGGGGCGCTCATCGCCGATATCCTGGACTACATCGGTATTGAAAAACAGTATTCCGGCGACGAGCTGGCGGGCGCGGACACTCCGATGCCCTACGTGGTGGGCAGAGAGCTGACCGTGGCCAAGGGAGCGCTGCAAGACCAGGGCTTCGAGTGCCGCACCGTGGGCACGGGCAGCATCGTCACCCATCAGGTGCCCTCCGCCGGCGTGTCCATCCCCGGCGGGTCCAACGTGATCCTGTATCTGGGTGACGAGACGCCCGAGGCACAGGTGGAGACGCCAGACCTGTCCGGCCTGAGCCCCACGGCGGCAAAAATCAAGCTGGAGCAGCAGGGGCTGTTCATGCGGGCCACCGGTGTGGTGGATTATACGGACTCCTCTGTGGTGATGGCCGCCCAATCGGTGGACGCCGGGACCATGGTGTCCCCCGGTACGGTGGTGGAAGTACGATTTGTGAGTAATATCGAATATGGCGACCAGGGCGGATTATAGCGCCCCGAATGGTGTGGAATATGGCGAGCATCCACAGTAAAACAGAAGCTCCCGTGGCCGTGGTGGGCCGAGGAGGGACCATTACCGCCGGACTGCTGCGCAGACTGCTGCCCGGGCCGGTGGTGGAGCTGACTCCCTGCCAGGCGGCGCTGTATGAGGGGCGCTGCCGGGCGGTGGTGGTGGAGAACTTCGACCCCGCCGCCCAGAGAACCCTCAGCAGCTGCGCCGCGGCCCGGTGGGCGCTGTCCCGGTGGTCCGGCGTCACGGTGGTGGGGCTGGACGACCCGGAGGGCAGGCGCTTTGCCGGGGCTATGCCGGGGGCGGTGTATGCCTACTCCGACGGGCGGCCCCAGGCGGACCTGACGGCGAAAAACGTCCGGCTCCGGGGAAAGCGGCTGGAATTTGTGGCCCTCGCCCAAGGGGAATTGGCACGGGTGCGGGTGCCTGCGGGGGAGAGGCCCAGGCTGTACGACCATCTGGCGGCGCTGGCGGGAGCGCTGGCGCTGGGTGTGCCGCTGGACGACGCGGCGGCAAAGCTGAGCATGTAAGAAAGAGCGAGGGAATACAAAAGAGAGTGTGGAGGAGAAGCTTATGGTACGGATACTGCTGGCGGCGCTGACCGCCTTCGTGATCTCGGCGGCGGTGGGATGGTTCCTGATCCCCGCGCTGCGGGCCCTGCACGCGGGTCAGTCCATCAAGGAGATCGGACCCAACTGGCACAAGAATAAGGAAGGCACCCCCACCATGGGCGGCATCATGTTTATCATCGCGGTGATTGTGGTGGTGTTCGCCTTCGGCTGGCGGGACATGGCGGAGGGAAACTGGCAGGCGCTGTTCGTGCTGGGCTTTTCCCTGGTGTGCGGAGCCATCGGCTTTGTGGACGACTTTGCCAAGATCCGCAAGCATGAGAACACCGGCCTGACCGCCGGGTGGAAGTTCCTGCTCCAGCTGGCGGCGGCCATCGCGTTTCTGGCGCTGCTGCGCTGGAGCCGCCACCTGGCGCCCAACCTGTATATCCCCTTTGTCAACGTGTCCGTGCCTCTGCCCTGGGGGGTGTATCTGGTGTTCGCCGCCTTTGTGATGGTGGGCTGTGTCAATGCGGTCAATCTGACCGACGGCCTGGACGGTCTGGCCGGGTCGGTGACGCTGGCGGTGTCGGTGTTTTTTGCCGCGCTGTCCCAGTGGTGGAGCTATGGCGCGGTGGGCATCCTCGCCGGGGCGCTGGCAGGGGGGCTGCTGGGCTTCCTGGTGTACAATTTCCACCCCGCCAAGGTGTTCATGGGTGATACCGGCTCTCTGTTTCTGGGCGGCGCGGTGTGCGGCATGGCGTTCGCTCTGGACGCGCCGCTGGTGCTGGTGCCGGTGGGCATTATCTATATCGCCGAGACCATGAGCGACATCATCCAGGTGGGCTACTTCAAGCTGACCCACGGCAAGCGGATTTTCCGCATGGCCCCCCTCCATCACCATCTGGAGCTTGGGGGGTGGAGCGAGGTGCGCATTGTGCTCACCTTCACGGGCATTACGGTGGCGTTCTGCCTGCTGGCGTTCGTGGGTGTGATGTACCGGTATGCGATATAAGCGCGGAGCCGTTACGCGCGCGGATGGAATCCAAAAAGGCGGCGCGGGCCGCCCCCAAACCGGAGCTCAGTGAAATGGGTCCGGCTTGGAGAGGGAGAGCGGCCGGATGAGTGAGCTTTTGCCGCGGGCGGAAGCGAAGGATATGGAGCTCTGACGAGAGGAGGGAGAGACCCATGGCCAGAAAAGCAAAGCGGGACCTGACCATCGAACAGCAGCTGGCCAGGGGGCCCATCGACCTGCCCTTTCTGGCGCTGGTGATGCTGCTCACCGCCATCGGGCTTATTATGGTGCTGTCCGCCTCCTACGCCTCCGCCATGTATAATTTGACGCCCAACGTGACCAACACCGGGGGGGACCCGCTGTACTATTTCAAACGGCAGTTTGGCTTTGCCCTGCTGGGGCTGGGAGCCATGGTGGTGATCTCCAAAATCGACTACCAGCACTTCCGCTGGATGTCCGTTTTCGCGCTGGGGGCGTCCATTGTGCTGATGCTGCTGGTGTTTGTGCCCGGCTTTGGACGGTCCGGCGGCGGCGCCCAGCGCTGGGTCAACATTTTCGGCATCCGGTTTCAGCCCTCGGAGATCGCCAAGGTGGGCGTCATCATGTTCTTTTCCGCCGGCCTGTCCAAGCGGAGCAGCCAGCTTGGCCCGCCGAAAAAGTGGAGCAAGCGCACCTTCACGGGCCGGATGGCGGCGCGGATGGACCGCATCGGCCTGCTGGAGCTGATTCCTTATGGCGTGGTGCTGGTGGTGGTGCTGGGCATCATCGCCCTTCAGCACCATATGTCCGGTATGATCCTGATCGTGGTGGCGGCGGCCTCGGTGCTGTTTGCCTCCGGCATCTCGCTGGGCTGGTTTGCCGCCGGAGGAACGCTGGTTGCCGGGGCGCTGCTCTGGATCATTACCAAAACCGAGTATATGACGGCCCGCATTGATATTTGGCAGGACCCCTTTAAGGACCCCAGAGGGGACGGATTTCAGCCCATTCAATCCATGACCTCCATCGGCTCCGGCGGCCTGCTGGGGGTGGGCCTGGGCAACAGCAGGCAGAAATATCTGTTCCTGCCCGAGGAACACAACGATTACATCTTCGCCATCGTGTGCGAGGAGCTGGGCATGGTGGGGGCCTGCGTGATCATGGCGCTGTTCGCCCTGCTTATCATCCGGGGCTATTGGCTGGCGCTCCACGCGAGGGACCGGTTCGGGACGCTGCTTCTGGTGGGCATCACCTCGCTGATGGCCTTCCAGGTATTTTTCAACATCGGCGTGGTCACCAATTTTCTGCCCCCCACGGGCATCTCGCTGCCGTTTTTCAGCTATGGCGGCACGGCCCTGGCCATTCAGCTGGGGGAGATGGGCATGGTGCTCAGCGTATCCAGGCAGATCGCCGCGCCCAAGGCGGAGTAGGAGGACGGGCTATGAGAGTGATATTTACCTGCGGCGGCTCGGCGGGCCATGTGAATCCTGCCCTGGCCGTGGCCCAGGTGTTTGAGGCCCGGCACCCCGGCTGTGAAATTTTGTTCGTGGGCGCGGAGCGGGGGATGGAGCAGCGGCTGGTCACCCAGGCGGGCTATCCCATCGAGACAGTGAAGGTGTCCACCTTCGAGCGCGCCTGGAGCTGGAAGATTCTGAAGCACAACGTGAGCAGCGCATTCAAGCTCCCGGTGGGCCAGCACGAGGCGGCGGCGATCCTCAAAAGGTTCAAGCCCGATCTGGTGGTGGGTACGGGGGGCTATGCCTCCTATCCCGCCGTCCACGCGGCGGCGAAGCGGCGCATCCCCTGCGCCATCCACGAATCCAACGCTTATCCGGGCCTGACCACCCGGGCGCTGGCAAATAAGGTGGATTTGGTGATGGTGGGCTTTCCCGAGGCGGCGGCGTACTATAAGGAGGCCAAAAGGGTGGCCGTCACCGGCACCCCGGTGCGGGGGGAGTTTTTCTCCCTGGACCGGGAACAGGCCCGCTTGAAGCTGGGTCTGCTGGACAGCCAGCCGCTGGTAATCTCCTTCTGGGGCTCCCAGGGAGCGGGGCACATGAGTGAGCGCACCGTGGATCTGGTGGAGCGCTGGTCGGCGGAGGGACGCCGATTTCACTACGTCCACGCCGCCGGGCGGGATTACGAGGACATGACCGCCGAGCTGAACAAGCGGGGCGTGTCTGTCTCCGGCAGCGAAGTGCGGCCCTACATCGACGACATGCCGGTGGTGATGGCGGCGGCTGATCTGGTGATCTGCCGGGCGGGGGCCTCCACCATTGGGGAGCTGACCGCTTTGGGTAAGCCCGCCATCCTGGTACCCTCCCCCTTTGTGGCGGCCAACCACCAATATAAAAATGCCAAGGTGCTGGCCGACCGGGGCGGGGTGGAGCTGATCGAGGAGAAGGAGTGCACCGGCGAGAGCCTCTACAAAGCGGCCATGGAGCTGCTGGCCCACGGAAGCCGCCGGGCGGCCATGGGCCGGGCGCTCAAGGAGCTGGCTGCTCCAAACGCGGCGCAGGATATCTATGAAAACCTGATTGCCCTCATGAAATAACGGCCCAAAGCCCTTCCGCATAGAATGAATCGAGATTTCTTTCTATGGGGAGGCTTTGCCATGAGTGTGATGTATCTTCGGGGCGGAACGCCGCTGGAGGGGGAGCTGGCCGTCCACGGGGCGAAAAACAGCGTGCTGCCCATCCTGGCGGCCTGTCTGCTGACCCGGGGACCGGTGGCGCTGCATAACTGTCCGCGCCTCACGGATGTGACCGCCGCGCTGGGTATTCTGCGGCACCTGGGCTGCCGGGTGGAGCAGGATGGGCACACCATTACGGTGGACCCCACCGGGGCGGCGGGGAGCACCGTTTCAGAGGAGCAGATGCGCGCCATGCGCTCGTCCATCATCTTTTTAGGGCCGCTGCTGGCCCGGACGGGGGAGGCCCATCTGACCTACCCCGGCGGATGTGAGCTGGGCCCCCGGCCCATTGACCTTCATCTCAGCGCCATCCGGGCCATGGGGTGCGAGGTGGTGGAGGACCGGGGCATCCACTGTCAGGGACGGCCCCGGGGGGGCGAGGTCCAGCTGGCCCTGCCCAGCGTAGGGGCCACGGAAAACGCCATGCTGTGCGCCGTGGGAGCGGCAGGACCCACCACCATCGCCAACGCCGCCCGGGAGCCGGAGATCGGAGATCTCCAGGATTTTCTCAACAGCCTTGGGGCGCATGTCAGAGGGGCGGGCAGCTCCACCATCACGGTAGAGGGAGGCAGGGAGCTGTCCGGCGGGGAGTTCACCGTCATGGGTGATCGAATCGTGGCCGCGACCCTGCTGTCCGCCGCCGCCTCCGCCGGGGGCAGGGTGCGCTTGAGCGGGGTGGACTGGCGGCATCTGGCCACCGTTCTGTCCGTGTTCCACCAGGCAGGGTGCCGGGTGGAGAGTAAGTTGGCATACGTAGAGCTGAAGCGTGACCAGGGTATGCCCCTCAAAGGCGTACCCACCATCCGCACGGCGCCCTATCCCGGTTTTCCCACCGACGCCCAGGCTCCGGTGATGGCGGCGTTGGCGGCATCCCAGGGGTGCACGCTGTTTGTGGAGACCATGTTCGACAGCCGTTACCGTCACGTTCCCGAGCTGATCCGCATGGGAGCGGACATCACGACAGAGGGCCGGGTGGCCCTGGTGCGGGGAGTGGAGCGGCTCCACGGAGCACGGGTGGAAGCCTCCGATTTGCGGGGCGGAGGTGCCCTTGCGGCGGCAGCCCTGGGGGCGGAGGGCGCCACGGTGCTGTCCGGCCTGAGCCACATCGACCGGGGATATGAGAGTCTGGAGAGCATGCTCCAGAGCCTGGGCGCAGACGTGGAGCGCCGGGAAGCGTGAAAACCGGCTCACAAACCGAAAATCCAGCCCGCTGAGGCGCGGTTTGCGGACCGCAGCGGCCGCAGTGACAGAAAGCAAGCTCCGCCGAGGCGCCCCATTGCGGGGCCGCAAGAGAGAACCGAGGTGATACCGTGGCACGACAGCGCAGACACAAAAGGCCCAGCCGGCGAAGGGGCCGGTTCAGCGGGCTTTACAAGGTGCTGTCCGTTTTGCTGGCGGCTGCGGCGATCATCGTGGCCTGCGTGGTCTTTTTCCGGGTAAACACCATCCAGGTGGCCGGCAATGTGCGCTACACCGCCCAGGAGGTCATCGACGCCTCCGGCGTACACATCGGCGACAACCTCATAGCCCTGCCAGCCAGCCGGGTGTCGGCGGCCATCCGCGCCCAGCTGCCCTATGTGGAAGGCGTGACCATCCAGCGGGACTATCCAGACAGCCTGGTAATCCGGGTGACGGAGCGGGTGGCGGCGGCTTCGGTGGACAGCGCCGAGGGCCGCTGGCTCATCTCCTGTCAGGGCAAGCTGCTGGAAAAGGACAACGGCACCGTCAACGTCGTCCGGATCACCGGCCTGACGGCGGTGGGACCCTATGCCGGCGGCATGATTCAGACGGAGGAGACGCAGGCGCTCACCCTGGACTATGTGAAGGAGCTGCTTGGGGTGCTGGAGAGCCATGGAATGCTGGAGCAGTGTACCGCGCTGGACTGCTCCGCCGCCACATCCTTGACGCTGAATTACGGTATCTACCGCCTGCGGCTGCCCCGGGGCGGGGAGTATGAGTATTATATTCAGCTGGCCCGCAGCGCCCTGTCCAAAGGGCTGGAGGAGGGCAAGATCATGGAGGGACAGAGCGGCCTTTTGGACCTGACCATCGCCGACGGCAGGGCCCGATTCCGGGCCGATCAATCGTGAAGTTTTTCCAAATCACAAAAAACTGCGATTTTCTATTGACCGGCTGGGGAAAAAAGGGTACAATACAACAAGATGTAGTTTTATGCTTTAATCTGATTTACTATCACTGGTTTTACATAGGAGGGTCACAGGATGGCATTTGTAATGGATTCCGCCGCCAGTCATGAGGACGTATTAAAGGTCATTGGCGTAGGCGGCGGCGGCAATAATGTGGTCAACCGCATGGTCCGCGCGGGGATGCAGGGCGTGGAGTTCATCGCGGTAAACACCGACCGCCAGTGCCTCAACGCCTCTGAGGCCACCCAAAAGCTGGCCATCGGCGAGAAGCTCACCGGCGGAAAGGGCGCAGGCGCCAACCCTGAGGTGGGCCGGGAGTCCGCCAAGGAGAGCAAGGAACAGATCAACGCCCTGCTGGAAGGGGCGGACATGGTATTCGTCACCGCTGGCATGGGCGGCGGAACCGGCACCGGAGCGGCCCCCGTGGTGGCGGAGATCGCCAAGGAGAAGGGGATTCTCACTGTGGGCGTGGTCACCAAGCCGTTCAATTTTGAGGGCCGCCGCCGCATGGAGCAGGCGGCCAGCGGCATTGAGGAGCTGCGGCAGAAGGTGGACTCCCTGGTCATCATCCCCAACGACCGGCTCCAGTACGCCACCGATGAGAAGATTACCTTTGCCAACGCCTTCGCCATTGCCGACGATGTGCTGAGGCAGGCGGTGCAGTCCATCTCCGATCTGATCAAGACCACCGGCCTCATCAATCTGGACTTTGCCGACGTCACCGCCGTGATGAAGGACGCGGGGCTGGCCCATATGGGCGTGGGCCGTGCCGCGGGCAAGAACAAGGCCGAGGAGGCCACCCGAATCGCCATCAACAGCCCCCTGCTGGAGACCTCCATCCAGGGGGCCAAGGGAATCATCGTCAATATCACCGGACCGATGGATATGGGACTGGAAGAGGTGGAGCAGGCCGCCGAGATGGTCAAGCAGGTGGCCGACCCCGACGCGCTGTTCATGATGGGCACCGCCTTCGACGACACATTGGAGGACGAGCTGCGGGTCACCGTCATCGCCACCGGCTTTGGCACCGTAGACAACCCCGTTCCGGAGAAGGAAGGGGAACAGCCCGCTCAGACGCAGGCCAAGGTCCAGCCCAAGGCCGCGGCGGAGGACAAGCCCAAGTGTGTCCCCGCGGGAGTGGGCCCCATCACCCCCCCCAAGCCCCTGTCGGAGGCTGCCGCCGAGCAGGTGGAGGACGACCCCTTCGACGACATTTTCCGCATTTTCAACAAACGATGAAAAACACCCCTCCCGACCGCCGGCCGGGAGGGGTTTGCGCCACTCGCCGGACTATGGGGCGGAAGGGAGGAAGCGGAGATGGAGTATGTGCCGGCCAAGCATCTGCTTCACCGAAGCCGGTCCACAGAGTGGTTCGGCACCGACCACATCATGAACATCTATCGGGGCTGCTGCCACGGGTGCTTGTACTGCGACAGCCGCAGCGACTGCTACCGGCTTGAGGAGTTTGACCGGGTGCAGGCAAAGGCGGACGCCCTGCGCATTCTCCGGGATGATTTGGCCCGGAAGGCGCGGCCTGCGTTCATCTGCACGGGAGCCATGAGCGACCCCTACAATCCCTTTGAGGAGGATCTGGAGCTCACCCGCCACGCGCTGGAGCTCATTGACGCCTATGGCTGCGGCGTGGCTGTCGCCACGAAAAGCGATTTGATTGTCCGGGATATCGACATTCTGACCGCTATTCAGGGTCATTCTCCGGTGATGTGCAAGCTCACGATCACCACAGCGGACGACGCCTTGGCGGCGAAGTTGGAGCCCCATGCGCCGCCGCCCACCCGGCGTCTGGCGGCGCTGGAGCGGTTGAGCGGGGCAGGGCTGTTTGCCGGGGTGCTTCTCATGCCGGTGCTGCCCTTTTTGGAGGACAGCGATGAGGGTGTGCTGGCGGTGGTGGAGGGTGCTGCCCGGGCAGGGGCAAAATTTATCTACCCCGCCTTCGGTGTGACCATGCGGCAGGGCCAGCGTGAGTACTTTTTAGACGGTTTGGAGCGGGCCTTTCCCGGTCAGGGGCTGAAGGAGCGTTACCTGCGGCAGTATGGGGATCGTTATCAATGCGCCAGCCCCAGGGCAAGGTCATTGTGGAAAGTATTTACCGGAGCCTGCCGGGAGCGCGGCATTTTGTACGACATGAAATCCATCATCCGGGCGGCCACCTTGGGCTATGGAGACCGTCAGCTCACATTTTTTGATTGACAGGAGGAGGGCATATGAGGGTACGGGGCCGCTTTGCTCCCACACCCAGCGGGCGGATGCACCTGGGCAACCTGCTGGCGGCGCTGCTGGCATGGCTGGACGCGCGCAGCAACCGGGGAGAGCTGGTGCTGCGCATCGAGGACCTGGACACCCAGCGGACCAGCCCGGAATTTGCCCGGCAGCTCATGGACGACCTGCGCTGGCTGGGTCTTGACTGGGACGAGGGCGGCTTGGAACCGGCCTATATGCAGAGCCGCCGTACGATCTGGTATGAAGAGGCTTTTCAGGTGTTGGAGGAAAAGGGGCTGATCTACCCCTGCTACTGCACCCGCTCCGAGCGCATGGCGGCCACCGCGCCTCACCGGGACGATGGCGCGGTGGTGTACAGCGGGAAGTGCTATCATTTAACTGCGCTGGAGCGGGCAGAATTGGAGCGCGCGGGCCGCCGCCCGGCTTGGCGGGTGCGCTGCCCGGATTTGGAGGTCGCCCTGGAGGACGGAAATTGCGGCCGCTATGCCGAAAATCTGGCCCATGACTGCGGCGATTTCATCGTCCGCCGGTCCGACGGGGTGTTTGCCTACCAATTGGCGGTGATAGTGGACGACGCGCTGATGAGGGTGAACCATGTGGTGCGGGGGCGGGATCTGCTTTGCTCCGCCCCCCGGCAGGCGTGGCTCTATGAGGTCTTGGGCTATGAGCCGCCGAAATTTTTCCACACGCCCTTGCTGCTGGCCCCCGATGGGCGGCGGCTGGCCAAGCGGGACCATGATTTGGATATGGGCGCTCTGCGGGAGCGGTACACGGCTCAGGAGCTGACGGGTCTGCTGGCATTCTGCGCGGGTCTGCTGGACCGCCCGGAAAAAGTGACAGCCGGAGAGCTTATCTCCCAGTTCTCATGGTCAAAAGTGCCGAAAAATGACGTAATGATTTGTTTATCTTGACAGGGACCATTTCAAAGCGTAAAATAGGAAAAATTTAAATTACAGGAGGATGGACTATGGCGCAGATGGATTGGAACGACAAGTTCGGCAAGCGGGGCCTGACCTTTGACGATGTGCTGCTGATTCCAGCGGAGAGCAATATACTCCCGGCGGACGTGGATCTGCACACCCACCTGACGAAAAAGGTCACCCTGAACATTCCGGTGATGAGCGCGGCCATGGATACGGTCACCGAGTACCGCATGGCCATCGCCCTGGCCCGGGAGGGCGGCATCGGCGTGATCCACAAGAACATGTCCATCGGCCAGCAGGCCGAACAGGTGGACATGGTGAAGCGCAGCGAGAACGGCGTCATCACCGACCCCTTCTGGCTGGGCCCAGGCCACACCTTGGCCGAGGCGGATGAGCTGATGGCCAAGTTCCGCATCTCCGGCGTGCCCATCTGCGACGGCGGCAGGCTCATCGGCATCATCACCAACCGGGACATGAAGTTCGAGGACGACATGAACCAGCTCATCGACAACGTGATGACCAAGGATCACCTGGTTACCGCTCCCGAGGGCACTACGCTGGATCAGGCCCGGGAGATCCTCCGCAAGCATAAGATCGAAAAGCTGCCCATCGTGGACGAGCAGTTCCACCTGAAGGGGCTCATCACCATCAAGGACATTGAAAAGGCCCAGGTCTACCCCAATTCCGCCCGTGACGAGCAGGGCCGCCTGCTGGTGGGCGCCGCCATCGGCGTCACCCCCGACGTGCTGGACCGAGTAGCCGCCCTGGTGGAGGCGGGGGCGGACGTGTTCTGCCTGGATTCCGCCCACGGCCACTCCCGGAACATCCTGGAGTGTGTCATGCGTATCAAGTCCCTGTATCCGGATGTGCAGCTGGTGGCGGGCAACGTGGCCACGGCTGAGGCCACTCGCGCCCTCATTGAGGCGGGCGCCGACTGCGTGAAGATCGGCATCGGTCCCGGCTCCATCTGCACCACCCGTGTGGTGGCGGGCATCGGCGTGCCTCAGGTCACCGCCGTGTTTGACGCGGCCCAGGTGGCGGCGGAGTACGGGATTCCCATTATCGCCGACGGCGGCATCAAGTACTCCGGCGACATTGCCAAGGCCATCGCGGCGGGCGGCAATGTGGTCATGCTCGGCTCTCTGCTGGCGGGCTGTGAGGAGTCCCCCGGCGACACTGAGGTGTACCAGGGACGTCAGTTCAAGGTCTACCGGGGCATGGGCTCTCTGGGAGCCATGGCAAAGGGGTCCAAGGACCGTTATTTCCAGCAGAACAACAAGAAGCTGGTACCCGAGGGCGTAGAGGGCCGCGTGCCCTACAAGGGGCCGGTGGCCGAGACCATTTATCAGATGATGGGCGGTCTGCGGGCCGGCATGGGCTACTGCGGCTGCGGCACCATCGATGAACTGCGGGCCAAGGCGCAGTTCACCCAGATCACCGCTGCGGGCCTGAAGGAGTCTCACCCCCACGACATCTATATCACGAAGGAAGCGCCCAACTACACGATCAATCCGCAATAAGGAATGGGAGCTCCGGAGCTTTGACGTGCGCTCCAACGAGAGACGGAGAGAGGGAGCCGTCTGGCCTGAGCTGGAAGAGCATAAGAAATCTGAACGTTCAAGGAGCGGCGCAGTCAAAAGACTGCGCCGCTCCTTTTGAACGGATCGATCCAGTTTGTGTTCTGAATGAAGGGTCATACCACCTTGATGTCGGTATACTCCAGATATCTGTGGTCATCCAGCCGGTCGGTGACGATTCTGGCTCCGCTCAAGGGCAGCACCGACGCGGCGGTGATGGTACCGAACTTGCTGGAATCGGCCAGTACCCAAGTCTCATGGGCACGAACGGCGGCGGTTGTTTTCACCATGGCCTCCTCCGGGTCGGGGGTGGTGAAGCCGGGACCGGCGGCGATCCCGTTGGCGCCCAAAAATGTTTTGGTGAAATAGTATTTCTTTAACCCCTCCATGGCTTCCCCGCCGATGATGGCCAATGTGCCCGGCTTGATGACCCCGCCCAGCACATAGGCCCGCAGACCCCGCCTGGGGAGCCGCTGGGCACACTCCACGCTGTTGGTGACGAAGGTGGCGTTTGGAGCCTGGATGTGCTCCACCATGTGCATGACGGTGGAGCCCGCGTCCAGATACACCACGTCGTCGTTGGAGATGAGCCCGGCGGCGTATCGGGCAATGGCGCCCAGGCCCATGGGACCGCAGCCGCCCATGATGAGCACGCTGCCCCCTTCCTTCACGCCGATGGTGTGGTCGTGGTTGGTCTTGTTGGTGTGGTAGTTGCCGTAGTAGCCGCCCACGATACAGCTCATGGGCTCGCCCAGGGAGGCCTCGAAGTAGTTCTCGCCGTCGTAATGGAGCAGGCAGTTCATCTCCATCACCTCGTTGGGCATGATGCAGTAGATGGCCGCGCCGCCGCAGTAGCGGTAAGAGTAGCCGGGGGAGTCCAGCCTGCCCTGGTAGTTGATCACCATTCCGCTGAGGAACCGCCCGAATTTTTGTACACGTTCTTTCATGAAATACGTCCTTTCCTGGTGGGGCTACCGGTCAGCCGGACACGGCGGCACTCAGATAACCCTCTACCCCGGAGGCGGTGGACAGGCTCATGGCCTCCTGGGTCACCCGCTTGGCTTTTTCGCCCCGCCACTGGCGGATGTTGGCCCGGGTGTCCAGCACGGAGGAGATGCTGACGGAAAACTCATCCAATCCCCAGGTCATGAGCAGGGGAGCCAGACAGGGGCCGGCGGCGGCCTCGCCGCACATGCCCACGGGGATGTCGTCTCCTTGGCGGCGGTGATGACGTTCCGGATGGAGCGCAGCACCGAGGGCTGGAAGGCCTTGTACAGCTTCCCTGCCATGACTTTGGAGACGGCCTGATATGCCTCATAGTCCAGCTTTTCCTCCCGCACGCACACGGCCTTGCCCAGACCCACGCCGTCAGAGGCGGCGATGCCCTGTAAGATCATCTGATATACCTCCTAATCGGTGTTCGGGGGATCAGAGATCGCCTAGGCCGGCCTCCACCAGCTCGACGGTCTTGGCCAGGGCCTCATTCTCCTGCTCGCCGGAGCACTGAATTTCGATCTCGCAGTCCTTCTTGATGCAGGAGACCATCAGGTTCATGATGGACTTGGCGTTGATGTTCTTGCCGTTGAAGAGGATGGTGACGTCGCACTTGAACTTGCCCATCTCGCCGACGAACACCTGGGCGGGGCGCATGTGCATACCCTAGGGATTGATGACCTTCGTTTTCGCGCTTACCATAATGATACTTCCATTCATGATTGAATGTGATTGGATTTGTATTATGTATTCGGTCCACCCGGACCGTGAGCCACAGAGAAGAGGGGGTCAGAAGGTATCCAGCAGGGCCAGCACCTCGGGTTCGGCGGCCAAGCCGTCGGAGAAGGCGGTGGCGGACCCGGCGGCTGCGCCCATGCGGTGGGCGGCGGCGTAATCCCTGGTTTTTAGCCAGCCCGCCAGGAAGCCCGCCACCATGGAGTCGCCCGCGCCCACGGAGTTGAGGACCTTGCCGCGGGGCACTCCCAGCTTGTGGACGCCGCCGGTTTCGTCCAGCAGGAGGGAGCCGTCCCCGGCCATGGACACCAGGACGTTCCGCGCGCCCTTCTCCTGGAGCTGCCTGGCGCAGTCCACGATCTCCTGGTCGGTGGTGAGGGTCTTGCCGAAGATCTCGCCCAGCTCGTGGTTGTTGGGCTTGATGAGGAAGGGCCGGTAGGGGAGCACGGCACACAGCAGGTCCCGGGTGGCGTCCACCACGGTGAGGATGCCACGACCTTCCAGCCGGGCCAGAATCTTCTGGTAGATGTCGTCCGGCAGGGAGGTGGGGATGGAGCCGGACAGATCCAGCACGTCGCCGGTTTGCAGGCGGTCCAGCTTGTTGAACAGCTCCTCCAGGGCGGCGGCAGGAATGGCGGGACCCCGGCCGTTGATTTCGGTCTCCTCTCCCGCCTTGATCTTCACATTGATGCGGGTCAGCCCCTCGGGGAGCCAGATGAAATCGGTCTGGATGCCGCTGTCACGCAGGCCGCGCTCCAGCGCCTGCCCGGTGAACCCGGCCAGAAAGCCCAGAGCCACATTTTCGATGCCCAGATTGCGAAGAACGGTGGAGACATTGATGCCCTTGCCGCCGAACTGGACCTGCTCACTTTGAGTGCGGTTGATGTCCCCGGCTTGGAATCCATCCATTCGGACCACGTAGTCCAAGGCGGGATTGAATGTGACGGTATAAACCATGGCGAAACCTCCTCTGAATTGAAATCGTGCCGGTATTGGGCGCTTGAGGGAACTTGCGATGATCTAAGTGTGTACTCGCTTATGCTCGAGGGAGAATGAATATGATTTATAGTGATTGTTTTGACGTGTCTGTATAATACACCTGGAAATAGCAATTCCAATCATTTTCAAACGAATTCAATCACAAAAAGCAGAGAATAAATTTAGTGATAATGCACAAAAACGCGGGAATCAATCAAAAAAGAGTAAAGAAAATCATTTGGCTGTGCTTGATTTCTGGAAAGGCAATGAGGTATTGTAAGCGATTGGAGGTGATTCCATCCTCGTGATGCAGAAGGTGTTCTGAATGACTTCTGCCGCCAGGTGGCAATTGTCTTTTGCGGGGTATGGTAGTAGAGAAAATTTTTGTAGCGCCCGCACATTTTGCTGAGTTCTCCGTTATACATAAGGGAAAGCCGCGAAAGGAGGGATTCCTGTGGCCATCGACATTGAGGAGCAGTATGACAAGATCTACCGCTACTGCTATTACCGCCTCCGGGACCGGGAGCGGGCGGAGGACGTGACCCAGGAGACCTTCCTGCGCTGGTTTGCCAGCGATACCTACCGCAACCGGGACCAGCTGCTCCAATACCTCTACACTGTGGCCCGGAACCTGTGTATAGATGAGTTTCGCCGTCCCGTGCCCCAGCCCGTCCCGGAGGATTTGCCCGGCGAAGGGGGAGACCCGCTGCTCTCCATCGCTCTGCGCTCCGAGCTGGACAAGCTCAGTCCGGAGGACCGGGAGCTGGTGCTTTTGCGGTGCGTGAACGAGGTGCCCATGGTGGTGCTTTGCAAGCTGTACGGTGTGTCGCGGTTCGCGCTGCGGCGGAGGCTGAACGGCATTTTGAGCGCGCTGAGAGACGCGCTGGAGTGAACGGAGGAAAGCAGATGGACAAAAAGCTGAAACGGGCGTTGAATCACGCATACCGTGCTCCTGACCCGGCGGGAAAAACGGCCTTTTTGAAACAGCAGCGCCGCCGGGAGCTGGGCCGCTGGGAGCTGGTGGCCGTCCAGGCCGGGTACGTCCGCTGGTGGATTTGGGCGGCGTCGCTGGCGCTGTCCGGGCTCATCCTCTGGGCGGCGTCCCGGGCGGACCGTATGGGAGCGTGGTATGCCGCTGCCTTTACACCGTTCCTAGCCCTGCTGGTGGTGATGGAGCATGGACGGTCCCGGATGCATCAGATGGAGGAGCTGGAGCTGGCCTGCCGTATGGCCTGGCAGAGCGTCCTTCTGGCCCGGATGGTGGTGCTGGGGCTGTTTCACCTGGTTCTGCTGGCCGGGCTGACGCCTCCGCTGGCGGCGTGGGGTGCGGCGGGGATGGTCCGGACGGGGGTGTACCTGCTGACACCCTATCTGCTCACGGCGGCGCTGGGGATGGAGCTGACCCGCCGCGTGCGGGGCCGGGAGTGCTTGGCGGCCTGCGGCGGCGCGGCGGCGCTGGTGAGCGCGGCAGGGATGCTGATGGTGAACCGGCGGCTTGTTATGGGCTGGCCTGAGCACTTTCCCCTGTGGGTGGGGGTGCTGGTCCTGTCGGCGGCGGCGGCCGGTTTTGAAATCGCAATGAATTTGAACGGAACGGAGGAGCTGCAATGGAACTGACAGTGCGGGATTTGACAAAACAATACAAGGACAAACGTGCGGTGGACGGGGTGTCCCTGCGCCTCACCGAGGGCATCAACGGCCTTTTGGGGGCCAATGGGGCGGGGAAAACCACCCTGATGCGGATGCTGTGCGGCATTTTGAAGCCCACGGCGGGGAGCGTGGCGCTGGACGGGGTGGACGTGTCCAGCGAGGACTATCGGGCGGTGCTGGGCTATCTGCCCCAGGACTTCGGATATTACCCCGACTTCACAGGGCTGGACTTCCTGTTATATCTGGCGGCGCTGAAGGGCCTGTCCCGGCCCCACGCCAAGCGGAAAGCGGCGGAGCTGCTGGAGCTGGTATCCCTCCAGGACGTGGGGAAAAAGAAGATTAAGACCTATTCCGGCGGCATGAAGCAGCGGCTTGGCATCGCCCAGGCGTTACTCAACGACCCCCGTCTGCTCATTGTGGACGAGCCCACGGCGGGGCTGGACCCGGAGGAGAGAATCCGTTTCCGGAATCTGCTGTGTGAGATTGCGAAAGACAGGGTTGTCTTGCTTTCCACTCACATTGTGGGGGACATTGAAGCGACCTGCGAGAATATCGCCGTATTGAACCAGGGAAAGGTGTG
>CAJULJ010000003.1:78863-100482 GCA_910587395.1 uncultured Oscillospiraceae bacterium
TTTGAAGCCCACGGCGGGGCCGGACCCCAAGGAGCGGGTGAAGTTCCGCAACCTGATCGCGGGGCTGGGGCAGGACACCGTGGTGCTGCTGTCTACCCACATCGTGTCCGATGTGGAGAAAATCGCCGACCATATGCTGATGATGTCGGACGGCAGGATCATTTTGAATGAACCATGGGACAAGTCCCGCACCGATTTGGAACAGCTCTACATGGAGGAGTTCGGGGGTGTGGAGGAATGAAAAACCTGGGGACGCTGTTCGGCTACGAGATGAAAAAGCTCTGGAAGCGGCCCATGACCTGGGTGGTGCTCATCGTGTTCTCGGCGGGCTTCGTACATTACTCAGCCATTCCCTTTTACAACTATGGACATACGTATACCTACACGCAGGCCGACGGCACGGTCATCAGCCGGGAGTTCACGCCGGAGGAACAGGACAGGTTCATGATCGAAGCGCCCCGGCTCCTCAGCGGCCAGCCCATCGACGAGGAATTTTTCGCGAAAGCCGAGGAAAACATCCCCGCCCGTTTGGAGAACTTCGACTTCAGTAATTCTGAGGATATGGAAAAGGTGCATGAAATTGAGGAGCAGAGAGACGGCTACTTCTTTCTGGTGGACCCCACCTACTATGGGGCCTACCGGATGCTGGGGGGCCAGAACCGGTATCTCCACCGCCTGGAATGGTTCAAAGCAGACGTGGAAGCCAACAACAACGGTTACCTGACCGAAGAGGAGATCGCCTATTGGACGGAGCTTGAGGAGCAGGTTCAGCATCCCTACATCTACGAACCCACCGACGCCCCCAGCCGACTACTCGACGTACTGGGCGTCATGGGTATGTTCCTCCCTATCCTGGTGGCGCTGTGCGTGTGCGACCTGTTCTCCCAGGAGCAGCGGGCCCGGACCTATCCCCAGATTTTCAGTAGCAGACAGGGGCGCAGCTGCCTCTATCTGGCGAAAATCCTGGCCGGGAGCGCCACCTCCGTGCTGGCGGCGGCCATCGGCATCGGGGCGGTGATTGCGGCCAGCCTGATCCGCTACGGCCCTTGGGGCTGGGGTGCGGCCATTCAGCTGTGCCAGTATGTGAGCACCTGCTCCTTCCCCATCACCGCGCGGCAGGGCATCCTCCTGCTGACGGCGCTGCTGCTGGTGTACGCCCTGCTGTGCGGGGCGGTCATCTCGCTGGTATCCATGTGGAGCGGGAGCGGCGTGGCCTCGCTGGCGGTGGGGGCGGCGTTGGTGGGGGGACAGCTGCTGGTCCTGCAGCAGCTGTGGATTCTGGAGATGATGGTGTCCGCGGTGCCTCTGCTGCAAGATATGCTGGCATATCTGCCCATAGCCCTGGTCAACGCCAGTGTGCTGACAGGGAAGAAGCTGGCGCATTTCTTCGGGCTGACGCTCAATTACATCCAGGCCGGGATTCTAGTGTATCTGGCTGTGACCGTGCTGCTGGCGGCGCTGTGCTGGCTGGGCTGGCGGCGGCAGGCGGTGCGCGGTGAGTGACGGAGGGAGCGTATGAAAAACTTTGGAACGCTGTTCGGCTTCGAGATGAAGAAAATATGGATGCGGCCCATGACCTGGGCGGCGGTGCTGGTGTTCTGCGCAGCTTTCATCACAATCACGGTGCAGCCTTTTTTCCGCTCCGGCGGCGCCGCCTTCACCGCCACGGACGCCGACGGCAAAGAGATCACTCAATTTCTCACCGCAGGGGAGCAGTACCGCCTCCGGGTGGAGGGGGCGCGGACCCTCAGCGGCCAGCCCATGGACGAGGCGTTTTTCCAGACGGCGCAAGAAACGATCCCCCTGGACAAGGATTACTTTGATAAGGAGAGTTATTTTTTCCTGATTGACCCCAGCTACCGCGATTTCTATACCGAGTTCGGTGAGTGGCTGAACGGCACGGCGGAGCATTATTATACCGCCCGCCAGAATAGCCGGGAGCTGTCTTGGCAGCGGCTGACGGAGGAGGACGCCGCCTATTGGCGGGAGCTGGAGGCGCGGGTGGAAAAACCCTTCGTCTACCAACCCGTGCTGGGCCCCAGGATGCTGATGAATATGCTGGGCAGCGCCGGGCTGGAGATGTTCCTGCCTCTGCTAGTGGGGCTGTGCCTGTGCGACCTGTACGCCCAGGAGCGCCGCACCCGAGCCGGGGCGCTGATCTTCAGCAGCCCCCGGGGGAGGCGCTGCCTGTACCTGGCCAAGACGCTGGCCGGTGCGATATCTGCGGTGGCGGCGACGCTGATCGTGGTGTCGGCGGGAGGCTTGGCCAACCTGCTCTTTTACGGCCCCTATGGCTACGACGGGGCGATTCAGATCTCCCCCTGGCTGTGGCACAGCAGCCTGCCCATCGCCATGGGGCAGGGGATTTTGATCCTGCTGGGGCTTCTGCTGGCCTACGCCCTGGTGTGCGGGGCGGCGACGGCGCTGACATCCGTATGGAGCGGGAGCGGCGCGGCTGCCATGGCTATCTCGGTGGGCGTGATGATTGCGGCCATGACGCTGGATCGGACGGAGCCAGGGTGGTGGGCATATATGCCCGGCAACTTGGTGGATGAACGAGGGATGAACAGTCTCCAGATCACGAATTTGTTTGGCGTACAGCTCAACATTCTCCAATCCGGGTTCCTGCTCTATATGGCGCTGGCGGTGGTGCTGTTCGTCCTGTGCCGGCTGGGCTGGCGGCGCAGCGCGGCGGGCAGTGCGTAGCGCAAACCGGAGAGAAAAACAAACGGCCCTGCCGCCCCTTTCCGCGATCCTTTCCAGCTCATGCCGATGGATCAGGTGAATTGATTCATGGCCGTCAGTGCAGCAGGAACCGTCCCACATGCTCCATGGCTTCGCCAGCCTTTTTGATGGGTAGCATCTGGAACACATGCCACATCTCCTTCCACTCCTCCATCCGGCACAGCACACCAGCTGACCGCATCCGGTCCCGGAGCCGCTCGGAGTCGGAATAGAGAAGCTCGTTGCTGCCCACCTGGATCAGCGTGGGAGGGAAGCCCTCAAAATTACCGAACAGGGGAGAGAGCATGGGGTCCTCCAGGTCGGTGCCTCCGCCATAGGCCGTGCGCACCGCCTGAATATATTCCATGGTGATGGTGGGGTCCAGCTGGGCGCGCTGAACGTAGGATTCCCCGCTGGCGGTCATGTCCGTCCAGGGGGACAGCAGTACCAGCCGCTTTGGAAGCTGACGGCCCTCCGCCTTCAGCCGGTGCAGCAGCACCAGCGCCAGATTGCCTCCGGCAGAGTCGCCCGCCACGGTGACATCCCGCGCGCCGTAGCCCTGATGCATCAGATGATCCCAGACCCGGACCGCGTCCTCCACCGCCGCCGGATAGGGGTGCTCCGGGGCCAGACGGTATTCAAAGCACAGGGTTTCCCAGCCTGAGACATGGGACAGCTTGGAGGCCAGGGGACGGGAATAGCCCAGATTCCCGCTGGTATAGCCGCCGCCATGACAGTACAAAATGATCTGGCTGGGGTCGTGGCCCCACTCGGGCCGGACCCACGCGGCCTTCATGCCGTCCAGATCAAAGGGCTCCCAGCGCATGCCGACCATAGGTGCGGCCAGCCGCCCCAGGATGTCCTGAGCCGCCCGCTGCCGGGCCAGGTCCTCCGGCTCCATGGATTCTGCGGAGCTGACGGAGTGAATGGCCTTGAGAGTTTTCATCATCCGGGCCAGCCGCTTTTCCTCGGCCTGGGCCTTTTTCTCCTCGGAGTTCAGGCTGAGAAGCCGCATTGCCTTTCGTTCCATGGAAATTCCCCCTTGCGTTCTTTGCCGTCCAATATATCATAAGGGCCCGCGTTTTTCAATGGCTGCCCGCCGTATGCCGAGCTTGTGCTTTTGCCGCGGCTGTGGTACACTGTCTGTATTACGCAACGGAGGGACACATATGCCGCAGCGGGACTGGTACCGGTTGGATAACGCCGGTGTGCTCTACTCTGCTCTGAAAAAAGAGAAATATGCCCCGGTCTACCGTTTTTCCGCAGTCATGGATGAGAGGGTTGACCCGTCGGCCTTGCAGCGGGCGGTGGACCGTTCCATGCCCCGGTTCCCCAGCTTCCAGGTCCGCATTCGCAAGGGGGCCTTCTGGTGCTATTTTGAGTCCAACCACAAGGCCGGGCCCTTTGTGCAGCCCGATATTTCCAACCCCTGCCAGCCCATGCGGGACAGGGAGGACAACAACTGGCTGATCCGCTTTTATTACTACGAAAGCCGCATCTCCTTCGAGGCATTTCACGCCATTTCAGACGGGAGCGGGGCGCTGACCTTTTTTCGAACGGTGCTGGCGGAGTACCTGCGGGAACGGGGTGTGGATATTCCCCCGGACCCGCTGATCCTGGATGTGGGACAGCCGCCGAAAGCAGAGGAGCTGGAAGACGCCTACGGCAGGTATGCCGGAAAGCGGGTCCTGCGCGGCGGGTTCCAGAAAACCGCCTACGCCAACACCAGCCCGCAGGAACCCTTTTATACCCTGAACGTGACCATGGGGCTTATGTCCGTGGCGGCGCTCAAGGCGAAGGCAAAGGAGCGGGGGGCCACCATCACGGAATATCTGGCGGCGGTACTGCTGCTGTCGCTGATGGAGAAGCAGCGCGCGGAGCATCCGCATCGGGAAAGGCCCGTCGCGCTGGCCATCCCGGTGGACCTGAGAGGCTGGTTTCCCTCGGGAACTCTGCGGAATTTTATGCTGACCCTGCGGCCCTGTGTGGACCCCGCTCTGGGAGAGTACGACCTGGAGGATCTGATCCGATACGTCCACCATTTCATGGGTCTGTCCCTGAACCGGCCGGAAATGCAGGCGGCCATCACCGGAAATGTCCGCTTTACCCGGAACCGCTTCTTGCAGACCATCCCCCTGTTCCTGAAAAAGCCCATCATGGCATTTTCCTATTGGTTGGTGGCGGCCCGGCCCTATACGGCCACCTTCACCAATCCAGGTGCTGTTCGCCTTCCGGACTCCATGGCGCCCCATGTCCGCCGCATGGAGGTGATCCTGGGGCAGGCCACCCGGCCGTCCCCCCACTGTGCCGCCATCAGCTGCGGAGACGTGATGGAAGTGACCTTTGCGGGAACAGGGACATCCAGCGAGACGGAGCGGCGGTTTTTCACCCATCTGATTCGGGGGGGTGTGCCGGTCAAGGTGATTTCCAATCGAACCCAACGGGAGGTGCTATGATGTCATACTGTGTCAACTGCGGCGTGGAGCTGGACAGCACGGCGGCGTTCTGCCCCCTGTGCCAGACGCCGGTGCGAAATCCCAGACAGCCAGTGAACCAGGATGGCCCCGCCCCTTTCCCCACAGAGCCCGGCGAGGTGCCGCTGGGGCCCCGGCGGGCAGCGGCGGCGCTGATTTCCGCCATGCTGGGTTCGGTTGCCCTGTGCAGCGGGCTGCTGAACCTGATCCTGCTGGCGGGCCACATCTGGTCCCTGTATGTGATGGGAGCCGCGGCCATGCTTTGGGTCTTTGTTGTGCCGCCGCTGCTGTGGCGGAAGCTGCCGCTGTCTGTGATCACATTGCTGGACGCGGCGGCCATCGGGCTTTACGTGCTGCTGATTGCCTGGGAGCTGGATGGCTTCGACTGGTATGTTCATCTGGCACTGCCCGCCGTGGCCCTGCTGGGCCTCATCATGCTGGCCCAGGTGCTGCTGTGCCAAAAGCGGCGGCGGAGCATCCTGTCCACCATGACGCTGGTCATCGCCTCGGCGGCGGTGTTTATCGCGGGGCTGGAGCTGCTGGGAGATTTGTATTTTCACGGGGAGTGGGGGCCGTCCTGGTCGCTGGTTGTGCTCATTGTCGCCGGGGCGCTGGAGATCCCGCTGTTGGTGGTGCGTTGGGTTCCGAGCCTGCGCAGGGAGGTCCGGCGGCGCTTCCATATGTGAACCGGAGGAATGATGGGAGGGGCGATGCAGGATTTTGGCAGGACAAAACCGCTGATTTGATAAAAATTGGAAGACCTGTGCTCAGGTTTAAGCAAAACAGCAGCGACGCGCTCCCCCTGTGGGGTGCGTCGCTGCTGTTTTGATGAGAGATCTTTTTATGATTTCTTTTGCCAATTCATGATCTTGTTGAGGGTGTCCAACAGATTTTTGATGTCAATGGGCTTGGCGATATGGCCGTTCATGCCGGCGCTCAGGGCCTCCCTGCGGTCCTCCTCAAAGGCGTTGGCGGTCATGGCCAGGATGGGGATGGAGCTCAGACGGCGGTTGTCCAGGGCGCGGATGGCCTTGGTGGCGGCGTAGCCGTCCATCACGGGCATCTGCACGTCCATCAGGATCAGCTGATAGTACCCGGGCTGGGAAGCCTTGAGCATGTCTACGGCGATCTGACCGTTGGAGGCCACCTCCACGGTGAAGCCCGCCTCAGTGAGGATGGCGGCGGCAATCTCCTGGTTCAGCTCGTTGTCCTCGGCCAGGAGGATGCGGCCGGTGTGATGCTCCATCTGTTCCGGAGCGTCCTGCTCCTGGGATTCCTGGGTTGTGCCAACCACGGCGCGCAGGCAGGAGCGAAGCTCGGACATGAACAGCGGCTTGCTGCAAAAAGCGGTCACACCTGCGTCCCTGGCCTCCTCCTCGATGTCGGACACGTCATAGGCGGTGAGGACGATGATAGGCACATCCTCACCCATCTCCTTGCGGATGCGGCGGGCGACCTCGATGCCGTTAAGGTCGGGAATGAGCCAGTCGATGATATAGACGCTGTAGGCGTCCCCCCGCATGACGGCCTGGTGGGTGCGCAGCACGGCCTCCTTGCCGGACAGAGTCCACTCCGCCCGCATCCCGAACTGCTGGAGCATATAGGATACGCTGTCGCAGGTATTGAAGTCGTCGTCCACCACCAGGGCGCGGCAATTCTGGAGCTCCGGGATGTTGGGGACCTCCTTGGGACCGGACTGGAGGCGGAAGGTGAAGCTGACGGTGAATTCCGACCCCACGTCCTGCTCGCTGCGCACCCGAATGGAGCCGCCCATCATGTCCACGATGTTTTTGGTGATGGCCATGCCCAGGCCGGTGCCTTGGATGCCGCTGATGGTGGAGTTGCGCTCCCGTTCGAAGGGCTCGAAAATGTGGGCCACGAACTCCTCGCTCATGCCGATGCCGTTGTCCTTGACGTGGAATTCGTAGCTGGCGCTGCCCGCAGGCGCTCCGGGCTTTTCCATGATGCGCATGCTGATCACGCCGCCCGCGGGGGTGTATTTGATGGCGTTGCTCAGCAGGTTGAGCAGCACCTGGTTCAGCCGCAGCTTGTCGCAGTAGACCTCCTCGTCCAGCACGTCCACCGTGTCGATGAAAAAGTCCAGCTGCTTGGAGCGAACGTCGGCCTGCACGATGCTGCGCAGGCCGTGGAGGATCTCAGGCAGGCTGCACGGAGCCTCCTCCAGATGCATCTTGCCGCTCTCGATGCGGCTCATGTCCAGCACGTCGTTGATGAGGCTGACCAGATGGCTGCCGGAGGTGAGAATTTTTTTCAGATAGCCCTCCACCTGTTCCTTCTGGTCCAGATGGGTGATGGCAAGGCTGGTGAAGCCCACGATGGCGTTCATGGGGGTGCGGATGTCGTGGGACATATTGGACAGGAACACGCTCTTGGCGCGGCTGGCCTGGTTGGCCTGCGCCAGGGCGTCCTCCAGAACGGTCTGTTTTTCCATCTCCTGCCGGGTCTCCTCGTCCACATTGCGGAAGCCCAGAACGATGGTGTGCGGGCCCTTCTCCCAGTCGCCGGTACGCACGGCCTTCATCTGGAAGTAGCGCATCTCGCCGCAGCATATAGTGCGGTAATTGAGGTAGGAAATGCTGGTGGTGGACAGCTTTTCCTCCAGATATGTCCGGCGGGAGGTGTTTCGCACCGCCTCTCGGTCTTCCTCGTAGACGCAGGTGTCTATAAAGCGGTCCATGCAGAGCTCCAGCTGGAGCTCTCCGCTGAACAGGCTTTGGAGTATCCCCTGAGGACAGCCGCTGGTGCGCAGGGAGCGGCCCGTTCCCGAAGCCAGGTCAAAGACACAGACCAGGCTGTAATCCACGCTCAGCGCCTGGACCAGCTCCATCTGCCGCTGCTCGGTCTCGACGCGCTCCTGCTGCTCCCGAAGCTTTTGGGCGGTGCGATCCAGGAGGAAGCGCTGGATGAACTGATGGCCGTTTTCCTCCACCAGTTTCATATTGCCCATGATATGGAGCACCCTGCCGTCCGGGTGACGGACCCGATACTCTGTGCTGGCGCTGTCCCCCGGCTTTTTCAGTCCGGCCATCATCCGGTACAGGGGCTCCTTGTCCTCCTCCACCACAGATCCGGCCACCAGGAAGAAGCCGTCTTGGGTCAGTTCCTCCTGGGAACGGTAGCCCAGTATGTTCAGCGCGGCCTGGTTGATGCTGATGATCCGGGAGCCGTCCAGGCTGTGGCAGATGATGCCGCAGTCCAGAGAGGTGAAGATGGCCTCCAGCGTGTCGTTCTTATGGACGATCTCCTGCTCATAGGACCGCTCCTGGGTGATATCGATGGCGGTGCCCACGGTGCCCATCACGCTGCCGTCCAGATCGTAGAGGGGGGATTTGTAGGTGGCCAGCAACCGGGAGCCGCCGCCGGTCTGGATCATTTCCTCAGAGACGTAGGTTTGCTCTGTCTCCATGACGATCCGCTCGGATTCGATGCAGGCGGGGTCGTCCTGCTCCACGTCCCAGATGTAGGCGTGGCCTTGTCCCTGGACCTGCTCACGGGTCTTGTTCACCGTTTTGCAGAAGCTGTCGTTCACCTTTTCATGAATGCCGTTCTTGTCCTTGAACCATACCAGGTTGGGCGCGCCGTTGATGACGGCATCCAGAAACTGGCCGGTCTGCCACAGGTCTTTGGCCTGCTTGCAGTCCTCCTGCCAGCGCAGAAAACGGAATCTCAGTGTCTCCGCCCCCAGCGGGGCGGTCCAGATGTCCTGGAGCTGGGACAGGAAAGGGGACAGCTGGGGCAGCTGCTCGCCGTTGACCAGGACGATGAGCTGCGCGTCCTTCCTCCGGGCGGCGGCGAGGGGCTGAAGGGTCTCGGCCACGTCCATGGTCCGCAGGTCGGCCAGGATTACATCCGCCTGGGCCGCCAAGGCTTCCTCCGGGCGGGCGCTGGAGACAAAGACGTGAGAAAAGTGCTCCAGCGGGGGCATTTCCTTTACCAGCCCGGTGTTCTCTTGCTCCCATCCTATCAGGTAAAAATGAACACAGCAGCGATACATACCTACACATCCTTGGTCAGAATAATCTCTCAGTAAGCGGGCGGCACCTACCCACCATATCAAATTTCATGTTAACACGGAAGCCGGGGCCATGCAAGCATTTTTTCATGGGAAGGGGAAATATTCTCCCCAAAGTTATCCGTTGTGTCAGGCAGGACATTTGCAGGGATGTGTTCCGTGAGCCACAGAGGTGGAGGAGATATTCATGAACGGCTCATTCAATGTCTTTCCAAGCGTTTATCAATAAAAGCGCGGCGCTTCCGTGTCTCACAGCCTGCGTTTTTCCGCTTTGGTATTATTGATGATGTTCTAATTTTCAAACTTGTAAAACATGAACTGTTGCAAAACGTAGTATCCTAATTTTCTTTTTCAGAATAGAATTCGCTCAACGCGTTGTCCTTTAGAGGCGGTGAAACGCAAAGCAACCCCACTCAGGATGTCAAGTCTCACTAACCTGCCTAGAGTCTGCAAGTGGGAAAAAGTGCCAACTGGCACATAAACTGCACAAATAAGACGCTGATTTGAGACGGAAGTTTGGGAAAACCGTAAATGTATTGGTGGCAAGTCAAAAAAACCTACAGGATACCTCAAAAAAGCAACATTTTTAGGACCGAAAAAATATACGGAAAATATATGTACGATAGATTGGGATGAAATTAATTCATGGACACGCTTGACAATCCGAAAATTTCTGCGTATGATTAGTAATCATTATTATTCTTAGGGGTCATGTAAGCACAGAGGGGGGAAGGCGAGTGACGCAAAAAATTGTCGTGTTAAAAAAAGCTCTGGGAGAACGCATCAAACGTCTTGCGGCGAAGAGGAATATCCCCCTTTCAAAATTGGAGGCACGGGCTGGTTACAGTCTAGGGATGGTGACTAGATGGACCAATGCCGAGGACGACGAAAATTTTGATATTTTTTCCAAGCTGGCCACGATTGCCAGCAACCTGGGGGTTTCCGTCGATGAGCTTTTGGGGGTGGGGGAACCTAAGGAAAACGCCCCCAATGTAGGAGAATCAGACCTTATTTCCTGCATAGTAGATTCAACTGAGGCGAAAAAGCTCCAATGGATGGAAATCGATTGGAAAATCGTAGAGGAGCTTCCAACAAAGCCACTTTTGGAACCTGAAGAACGCACCCCCACCGGCGCGTGGTCGGTGGAGCGTGGCCGGCTCCGCTTTGTTTTGGTCGCCTATTGTGACGACCTGGACGATGAGGACGAACCCATGGGCCTTCGCATGTATGCTTTGGCGGGGCATGGGATCCCTCCTCAGCCCATTCAGGCGGAGACCACCGCGCTGCAGGCGCTCTACATGATGATACAGCTCCAGGCGGCTTACCAGTCACTTGTTGATGACACTATGGAATGACTCCTCATTGTTCTGAAGCTCTCGCTGGCCTTTAGCGGCGATTCTCGTGTCATAATCACCTGAGAGGAGGGATGCTTGGATGACACGTTTAAATCCGGCATACCTCCAAAACTTGATGTGTATCGCATTTTTACTGCTCCTTGCGTTTTTCCTCATTTTGGTCGTGTTTGGGGGAAAAGGAACGAAAAAAGATACGGGTTCTTCTGAGGCTCGCTGGGCCGGAAGCGGCGCCATTGCGCTTGCGTGTGTGCTGTCTGCGTTCGTCCTCTCGGTCAGCGCATACAACATACATGCTGCCATAAAGCAGCAGGGAGAGCTCACCCAAAAGCCCGATGAAGCGCGTCCTGAGGAACCTGAGCCGTGGGTTCCGCTGCCGGTAAAGGACCCGGCGGATGTCTATTCACGGGGACCCGGAAGCTTGCTGCGGTCCTTTACATTAAACCATTACAACCTGGAAAAGACCACAACAGAGGATGAGGAGACGCTGCGGGAGGAGCTGTACGACCTGTTTGAGTCGAATAGATTGACGCGCACTCGCTTTGATCTGCCGGCGGATTTTACGGTCCGGGAAGCCGACCCTTCCTCTGAAGTCAAAAAAGCCGGGAGCCTTTCAGAGTATGACGAGCAGATCAAAGACGCTTATGAGAAAGTGACTGACTCCGGATGCGATGACCATGCTTATCAATATCAACGCATCAACGTCGCTTGCTTGAGCCGCCTGGATATGCTGAGCCGTCAATGTGAGGGGGGCAAATGCTCCTACAGAGACGTATGGGATGATTTCCTGTATTACAGTGAGTTGGCGGTCTGGGCCCTGGCCAATGAATATATTTACGGAGACCGGACGAACGCAGGAAAAGTGGATCTTTTTTACCGGCTGGCACAGGCGTATGACCATGTCGGTACGGCTGCGACAGACAATGACCCGCCCTTCAAGCATGAACTTTATTTCGTCTCCGCTGCTTGCCTTGAGTTATCCTTCCGCTCGCTGGAAGGAATCAACTTCGCAGACATGGGGCAGGAGTACCGCAGTGCCGTTTGGGATCTTTATATGACCATGCACTTCCGCATGGGGAAATTTGTGAACGACCATTACAATTTTTTCAAAAAGGTGACGGATTGCAGCACTACGATCAATGGGCTGGAGGGCCTGACACCTGCGGAAAAGAATGAAGTGCAGGAGCATTTGGACGAGCTGGAGGAGTGGAGGTTGTACCACTGAACATGAACCATCGACGGGAAAAGGAGGATATGATGAGAAAAGATATGTATGGACAAACTATACAATCCCAAGAGAAAAAACCGAAGGGCAAACGGCAGATGCGCAAAGAGCCTCGCATGACGCTTACACGAATGATCGGAATTCTTGGCAGTCTGGCCACGATCATAGCACTGGGCTGGACCATCGCCACTTCGGCCGACAATGGAAGCCAAAAGGCCGATGTTCGAGCTGGTGATAACAACCAGATCAATATCTCTCAGACCGAAGATGGCGACATCATCAATCATTTCGAAAAGACTGGCAGCGTTTCTCGGAGCGCGGACCCGTTGGAGGATCTTCCGGAGGAGCCCTGTCCGCAGTGGCTGGCCAGAGCCTATGACTTGGTCCGGGAAGGCCGGCAGACAGGCGAATTCGATGAGGCAAAACTTGTCATCGGAAAAATGCTTGAGGCGAAGGGCATGGATCTTCAGAGCAGGTGTATTCTTCAGTACAATCTGGGATTGGCATACTACTTCTCTGGAGAAATCGGGTCGGCGCAATGGGCGTTTCAGGAGGCGGTCAAGGGCGGCGGATTCCCGTATGCCTATTACTGCTTGGGCCTCACCTATGTTGCGGAGGAGTCAGAAAAAACGACCAAGGATTACACAAAAGCCATTGACGCCTTTACCCGTGCCATTGAAGGAGAGGAAAACTCGGAATATTATCGTGCCCGTGCCCAGGCATATAAGAAAAGCGGCGACCTTGAAGCGGCTGCTCAGGACATGAAAATGATGGATCGGCTGCTGGCCGCAGAGCAGCAAAGCTAATACGAGGGATCGCCCAAATTTTCAGACGATCCACAATGGGACAATAGCCTCAGCCGACAGGGCTGAGGCTGTCTTAGGGAATGAAATGCGTTCGGGAGAATGGATTGAACCGCTCGGTAAAAAAAACTTGCGGAATAAAACAGATGCGTAGAGAAGACATCTAAAATGGGCCTCCAAGTGTTCAAACCTGCTAAACTGTGTTGAAAGAAAAGATGCAGGCAAAAAGTCCGCACAAAAGTGCGGATTTTTTGCGCCTTATTTATATTGTAGAACACACGGTGCGGTCAAGAAATATGCGCAAAAAGGTTTGCGGTCTCTGGAAGAACATTGAGCAAAATGATAACGGGCAAATCACTTTTTAAATCTCATAAATGTTGAGAGATGCCTGCTCTACAAAAAGGCTGCCCCCATAATTCAAAAGCAGGGCGAGGTCGGCGCAGGGTGCGGGATGGGCCTGGGGGAAAAGTATGGTGGAGTAATGCAGCGTCAAGGGCTCACACTTCAAGCAGTTTACAGAAAAATAGAGGGGCAGGACCTCCTGGAAAGTCTCGCAGGGTGTGATCCTGACAAAGACGGCCCCTGCGTGGTCCCCGCAGTAGGGGCCTCGGACATTTATGGTGTAATCCAGCCCATAGGTTTTTTCCGAATCCAGATCCACAAACGCGGGCCGCTCCTCCTTCCAGCGAATGCCGCACCCCTTGCGCTCCCGGCATTTCCAGGACAGGAGGAACCCGTTGTCCCAGGAAAAACCATCACACTGGCTGACCAGATGAATCGCGCTTTTCCGGCAGCTTGGGTTGCCGCAGGGCGGGCCACCCGGACAGGGCGGTGGTTCCGGCGTGGGTGCGTGGCCGCCGGCCTCCAGTGCCTTTTCCAGTTTCCCTTTCAGCAACATTTGGCTTTGCATCACAGTGTCCAGCAGCTGCGTCACGCTCTTGTTCACCGCCAGAACCTCTTGAGGGCTGGCACAGATTTTCTGCCCTCCTGGGAGGGTGCCCAGGATATATTGAAGCTTCTCGCCTTCGGCGTTCAAAATGTGGCTGAGAGCCAGCTCCTCCATGGCAATGGAGGCAATAATCATCGTGAGCGCCTCATCTTTTGTCATATCCGCCCCGCAGGGAGGAAAAGAAGGCATAGACATATTTTACTACTCCAATCAACCGCTCCGTTCCGAGGCGTTCTCTTTGGGCCGGAACGCGGTGGACGTACGGCGCGTCGTCCGCGCCGCCAGTCTATTTTATGCGCCCGGTTTCTTGTTGGAGAATGTCGGATGGAGGAACCCGCCGGACCATGGGCACATATGCTGTGTCAGGTGCCTGCCGGAGCCGGGACGTCCGGCCAAGCGACCGGCTGGGCACCGTCTGGAAAGGAGCTTTGCCCATGTCTATGCCTAGCTTTCCTATAATCGATCCCCCGATCGACCGGGAAGATGCAGTCAATCAGATCCTGTCCTCCATCGCCATGGAGGAGCTGGGTCTCAGCCATATTTTGAACGCCGAAGGTGAGAAGCTTCAATATATCCTGGGCACTCTGCCCGGCCTCAGCGGTCCCCCGGCCACCGTCAGCGACGTGCTGGCGGCCAATGAGAGCGTACGCGATCTGCTGGAAACCACCGTCCAGAACCAGCTCTTCTTGAGAGCGAAAATGCAAGGCGCACTGGAGGCGTCCCAGATGCAGGGCGCCACCGGCGCCACCGGTCCCACCGGACCCACCGGTCCTGCGGGCGGCGCCACCGGTCCTGCCGGTCCTACCGGCGCCACCGGTCCTACCGGCGCTACAGGTGCCACCGGTGCCACGGGCGCCACCGGTCCCACCGGTCCCACCGGCGCGGTTGGCGCGGTCGGCGCTACGGGTATCACCGGCGCCACCGGTCCCACCGGCGCGAACGGTGCCACGGGCGCCACCGGCGCCACTGGAAGCACGGGCGCTACGGGTGCCACCGGCGCCACGGGCGCTGCCGGTGCTGCCGGCATTGCCGGCGTCACCGGTCCTACCGGCGCGACCGGCGCGACCGGCGCCACCGGCCCCACCGGTCCCACGGGCGCCACGGGCGTCACCGGTCCCACCGGTCCCACCGGCGTCAACGTCACGGCCACCTCCAGCTTTGCGGCCAACACCAGTGGCTCTGTGCTGGCGGTGGTACTGGCGGGCGTTCTCGTCCCGCTGCCGGATGCCCAGGTTCTGCCCGCCGATATCACGGTCAACGCGGCCAACACCGTATTCACGGTGAACACCGCCGGGCGTTACCGCCTCTCCTATGAGGTGAACACCACCGCTTCCCTGGCCAGCGGAACCACCCTGCTGATCAACGGCACGGCCAACACGGCCTCCACCATCGCGCCGCTGGTGTCTCTCAGCCATTTCTCCAATGAGGTTATGCTGAACCTTGCCGCCGGCACCACCGTATCCCTGCAAATGTTCGGGATTGTGTCCGCCGCGACGCTGCTTCCGGGCTCTGCGGGCGCCTCCCTGATGATCACCCGTCTGAGCTGAGGAGGTGCAACGGTATGTCGCAGCCCAATTTTCCCATCATTGATCCCCCTTTGACCCGGGACGGGAGCGTCAATGAGATCATTGCCTCTATTGCCGCCGAGGAGCTGAGCCTGAGCCACATCTTGAATGCCGAGGGCGAAAAGCTGCAATACGTTCTGGGCACGCTGCCTGGGCTCAGCGGCGGCGCGGACATTGAGGACGTTTTAGATGTCAACAGAAGCGTCCAACGGACGCTGGATGAGATTACCCAGCAGCAGCTGCTGTTGGGCGCGAAGCTGAGCGCGGCGCTGGACGCGCCGGTATTCACCGGCCCCACCGGGGCTACCGGCCCCACTGGGCCCACCGGTCCCGCCACCGGAGCGGCTGGTCCCACCGGTCCCACCGGCTCTGAAGGCCCTGCCGGAGCGGCCGGCGTTACCGGATTGGACGGCGCTGCGGGTCCCATCGGACCTACCGGTGCGGACGGCCTGCCCGGTGCTGCCGGCGCCACAGGCGCGGCGGGCGCGGCGGGCGCTGCCGGCGCTGCCGGTCCCACCGGGGCCGCAGGCGTCACAGGCGGAACGGGTCCTACCGGGGCCACCGGCGTCACCGGCCCCACTGGTCCCACCGGGGCCACCGGACCCGTCGGCGCTGCCGGGTCTGCCGGAGCCATCGGCCCCACCGGCGTCACCGGCCCCACCGGAGCCACCGGTCCTACTGGCCCCAACGGCCCCAACCCCACGGCGACGGCAGGCTTCGCCGCCAATACGGCGGGCACCAGCCTGTCCGTAGCCTTGGGCGGCACGCCCATTCCGTTGCCCAGCGCCCAGGTGTTTTCGGCGGACATCACCCCCAACGCGGGGAACACCGTATTTACCGTGGCCACTGCGGGGCGCTACCGAATCTCCTATCATGTGAATACCACGGCCGCCCTGCTGATGGGCAGCCGCCTGGTCATCAACGGGGTGAACAACACGGCTTCCACCATCGCGCCGGTGCTGTCCGTCTCCAGCTATGAAAATGAGATCGAGATCGACCTGGCCGCCAACTCCACCATATCCCTCCAGCTTTACCCCATTCTGCTGGCCGGGATTGCGGTGCTGATCAGCGGCGGCGCGGGTGCGTCCCTGATGATTGTCCGGCTGAGCTGATCGGAGAACCCTCAGCTCTATTCAGGGGGCGGCGTCTTTTCAAAGCCGCCGCCCCCGCGGTTTTGAATCGTTGAGGAGGATGTTCATGATCACAGTCAGCCTGTGCATGATTGTAAAAAATGAGGCAGATGTGCTGGCCCGATGTCTGGAGAGCGTGTCGGGTCTGGTAGATGAGATCGTTATCGTAGACACCGGCTCTACCGACCAGACGCGAGAGATCGCGGGGCGGTTCACCAACCGGGTATACGATTTTACCTGGATAGACGATTTCGCAGCGGCCCGGAATTATGCCTTCTCCCTGGCGGAGAAAGACTATTGCATGTGGCTGGATGCGGACGATGTAATTTTGGATGAGGACCGGGCGGTGTTCCGAACGCTGAAAGAGACGTTGGACCCTGCCGTCTGCGTGGTCATGGCCAAATATAATACGGGCTTTGACGAGGACGGAAACGTGACGTTTTCTTATTTCCGGGAGCGGCTCATTAAAAATCACGCCGGCATGCGGTGGGAGGGGGCCGTGCATGAGGCAGTCACGCCGGAGGGCCGGGTGGTCTACAGTGAGTTCGCCGTCACCCACCGCAAGCTGCGTCCCTCCGACCCGGAGAGGAACCTGCGGATTTATGAAAATCAATTGGCACAGGGGGTGGAGCTGGAGCCCCGTCAGCAGTTTTATTATGGACGGGAGCTGTACTACCACCAGCGCTACGAAGATGCCGTCCGGGTCTTTGAGCTTTTTCTGGACGAGGGCCGGGGCTGGGTAGAAAACAACATCGACGCCTGCTGCCACTGCGCTTACTGCTATGAGCGCATGGACCGGCCTGAACAGGCGCTGCAATCGCTGCTGCGCAGTTTTTCCTATGACCGTCCCAGGGCCGAGGTGTGTTGTGAGCTGGGCCGCTGGTTTTTCCAGCGGGAGCAGATATCCCTGGCTGCCTACTGGTATTCGCTGGCCCTGACTTGCCCCCGGGACGACAGCCGCGGCGGCTTCGTTTGTCCCGACTGCTACGGCTACCTGCCCTGCATCCAGCTGTGTGTATGCTACAGCCGTCTGGGCGACCTGGAGCGCGGGGCGCAGATGAATGAGCTGGCGGCGTTTTTCAAGCCGCACGCCGGCCCGGTTCTCTACAACCGAAACTTTTTTCAGATGCTGGCAGCGGAGAAATGATTGATTGCTGAATCCATTGTTAACAGAAGAAATTTTCCGTAACAGTCTGACTTTGAGAATGTTGCTGGCGGTTTCGTTGGTGTCCTGGTCAGGATTCCAGCCAATAGTCCTGTCACTTCCGTTCGTGAAAAAAGATTTTTGGTCTTGGTCGAAGTTTGACATTTCATCCCGCGCTGTGATCACAGCGTGATAATTGCGTCAGCTTCTTTGCCTCGGCTCCAAACGAAAAGCGGCCCTGTTTGATCTGCCTCGAGCAGCAAACGGATTGCGGAACTGTGCGCCCACGGAGTCTCGAATGGCACTGCGTAGGATGATCCTTCCGCCTGCCGCCCATAGCTGGCCCCAAAACCAACACATTTGACGGCACGAAAAGATCCGGTCTCCATTTATTGAGATTAATGCTTTGCCCATGAAAATCGCCATTGTGGTAGATATGTGGCTGACCGGATTCGACGTGCCCACTGACCACCATGTATGTGTATAAGCCAATGGCTGGACACAATCTGATGCAGTCCATTGCCAGAGTCAACCGGGTTTTCGGAGAAAAAGAGGGTGGGCTGACAGAAGCTACCATGATAAATTGTGACGCCGGACAGGCCCTGGGATCTCCTGATCCCAGGGCCTGTCCGGCGGATCAGATTGGAGCCGGGTTCATCATGCTTTTGTGTTAAAAATACTGCTGTTATTATCGCAGATCATGTGGAAATTGCCGTGACAATATGATAAAATCAAAGTGAACGCCGCACGGTTGGACGCCAAGGGAGGGTCAGGCTATGATCGAAATGATTGGATATCTGGGATCCGCGCTGGTAGTGGTCTCCATGCTGATGTCATCGGTGGTCAAGCTGCGGGTGATCAACACCATCGGCAGCGGGATCTTCGCAGCCTATGCCCTGATGATCCACTCCTACCCCACAGCGCTGATGAATGGCTTCTTGATCGGCATCAACGTCTACAACCTGATCAAGCTGACCCAGATAGATCGGAACTACGATCTGGTAGAGGGGGCGCAGGGTGAGAGCCTTCTGCGCTATCTGCTGGACTATTACCGGGAGGACATTCGGACATACTTCCCGGATTTTTCGGCGGGCAACGGGGCAGACCGGGTCTATGTTGTCTGCTGCAATGGGAACCCGGCGGGTGTGCTGCTGGGGACTGACAACGGCCAGGGGACTCTGAGGGTACTGCTGGATTATTCCACGCCCACCTACCGGGACTGTTCCATCGGAGCCTATCTGTATTCCAAGCTGCCTTCCAAGGGTGTCCATACCTTGGTTTTCGCAGGAAAGGAAACCAAGGCCCACGCGGCATATCTGACCAAGATGGGGTTTGTCAAAGAGAACGGTGCTTATACTAAAAGCCTGAATTGATGCTGAATATCCATGAAACGGATCGGATGCAGCAGACTACGGCGATCAACGCACAATGCTTGCTATGTTACCCCTTTCCCTGTTCCGCTTCCTCCGTCCTCCGCACTAATAGAGCGAATTGAAACACCGAAATTGTGAGCTAAAGGCTATATTGTATACGTTGCGTTTTGAGTTGGAAATAAAGTATACAGAGCAGAAAACTGTTCTCCACTGTTTGCATCTTGGAAATTGATTTATTCACCGTATTTCCGTAAAATTAAACTTTACTTTGCCTATAAAAACCCTTGTGAGATTTCTGTAACATTGCTGTGCTATCCTGATTAGGAAAGGGTGTGATATCATGAAACTTTTAGTGGTTGAAGATGATAGGCTTCTGAACAATACACTTTGTTACAATCTTTCTGCGGCTGGTTATACTGTGGATGCCGCTATGACAAAGACAGCGGCGGTATCTTTCTGCGAGGCACAGGACTATGACTTGATTGTTTTGGATGTCAACCTCCCTGATGGAAACGGGTTTGATTTATGTAAGAAAATCAAGGAGCGCCGTCCTGATACTGCGGTAATCTTTCTGACGGCGAATGACATGGAGAGCGATATGCTGAAGGGTTTTGAGCTGGGAGCAGACGATTATGTTACGAAGCCGTTCCCGATCAGTGTATTCCGCAAAAAGGTTTCGGCGCTGCTGGCCCGCATCCAGAAGCAGACAGGCGGCGATTGCTATACGGACGGTAGGCTGTCCATCAATTTTTCGGAACTGACCGCCACCCTTGCGGGCGAGTCGATCATTTTCACGCCAATGGAATACCGCTTGCTAAAGGTTTTGGTAAGAAACCCGCATATCGTTTTGACCCGGCAGGTGCTTCTTGAAAAACTGTGGGACGCAGACGAAAACTTTGTGGATGAACACGCATTGACCGTTGCGATCAGCCGTATCCGGGGGAAGATCGAGATAGATGGCCTGCAATATATCAAGACCGTCTATGGTATGGGCTATATGTGGATCGGGGGACCGAAAAAGTGAATGGCAGCAAGCTTTCCATCAACCGCGCCTGTGCGATGGGCGCTGCTTTTTTAGGGGTGATCTCTGCCGCTGCCATTGTTGCGGCTGTCCTCCTTACCAGAAATCCGGCAGTCGTGTGGCTGGGATTGCTGTTCGCTGCGCTGGTGCTTGCCTGTGTTGCCGCTTTTGTGGCCTTTCTCCGCCGCAAGCTGGTTTTATTCTCGGACAACCTGTGCCGGACGATTGACGATATGCTGGATGACGCGGCACCGCCGCCGCAAATTTATGAAGAAGAAAATCTGTTTTACAAAATCAATCACCGGCTGGCTCGCCTCTATGAAGTTCTGCGGGAGAACCGGGAGAGCGTAGCGAAAGAGCGGGCCGATTTGCAGGAATTGATCTCCGATATATCCCATCAGGTAAAAACGCCGATCAGCAATCTCAAAATGGTAAATGCCACTCTGCTGGAACAGCCTATGTCAAAGGAAAAGCGGCAGGAATTTTTACATGCGTCCAGCGGTCAGCTTGAAAAGCTGGATTTTCTCATGCAGGCTATGATAAAGACCTCCCGCCTGGAAACGGGCGTCATTTTACTGGACAGAAAGATACAGCCGCTTTATGATACCTTGGCGGAGGCGCTGGGTGGTATTCTGCTGAACGCCGAAAGGAAAAACATTCATGTCATTGTAGATTGTCCGGAAGATATAATTCTGGCCCACGACAGGAAATGGACAAGTGAAGCCCTGTTCAACATTCTGGACAACGCGGTGAAGTACACCCCAGCAGACGGTGATATTCAAGTTTCCGTTCAAAGCTGGGAGTTCTATGTAAAAATTGACATCATCGATAGCGGAAAGGGAATAGCGGAAGGCAGACAGGGCATGATTTTCAAGCGTTTCTATCGTGAAGAAGAAGTGCACGACATTGAGGGTATCGGCATCGGTCTGTACCTTGCCCGTGAGATTGTCACCATGCAGGGCGGATATATCAAAGTCACTTCGGCGGTAGGGCATGGCGCTACATTTTCCGTGTTTTTGCCCCGTGGATAAAAATTTCTTGTAATGTCACGGACTTGTGACATTACAAGGGCGAAAAAGCTGTGGCCTGTGACATTTCTGTGAGGATTGGCTGTTAGACTGACGGCATCACAGAAAGGATGGTGCAAACCATGAGCATTTTGCAAACAACTGACCTCAAAAAATACTATGGAGCAGAGCCAAACACCACAAAAGCGCTGGACGGCGTGACCCTTTCCGTTGAGCAAGGGGAATTTGTCGCCATTGTCGGAACCTCCGGCAGCGGCAAGTCTACTCTGCTGAATATGATGGGCGGTCTGGATGTGCCCACCTCCGGCAGCGTTCAGATCCAGGGCAAGGAGCTGGCCGAGCTGAGCGACGAACAGCTTACCATTTTCCGTCGGCGCAATATTGGATTTATCTTCCAGAACTACAATCTTGTCCCTGTTCTGAATGTCTATGAAAATATTGTCCTGCCCGTGGAGCTGGACGGCGATACGGTAGATAAAAAATTCATGGATGAAGCCGTGCGTCTGTTGGCTCTGGGGGACAAGCTGAACAATATGCCCAACAATTTGTCCGGCGGACAGCAGCAGCGTGTCGCCATCGCCCGCGCCCTGGTTTCTAAGCCCGCTATCGTCCTGGCGGACGAGCCGACCGGCAATCTGGACAGCCGGACGAGCAGCGATGTGCTGGGCCTTTTGAAAGCGACCAGCAGCAAATTTCATCAAACGCTGGTGATGATAACCCATAACAACGAGATCGCCCAGCTGGCCGACCGCATTATCCGCATTGAGGATGGCAGGATTTTTGAGTAAGGGGGCGCTG
>CAJULJ010000004.1 GCA_910587395.1 uncultured Oscillospiraceae bacterium
CCGTCTCCCGGCTCATCGGGGCCCCTCCGGGGTATGTGGGCTATGAGGAGGGCGGACAGCTCACCGAGGCGGTGCGCCGCCACCCCTATTCCGTCATCCTCTTTGACGAGGTGGAGAAGGCCCACCCGGACGTGTTCAACGTATTACTACAGGTTTTGGACGACGGCCGTATTACGGACAGTCAAGGCCGGACAGTGGATTTCAAGAACACGGTCATCATCCTCACCTCCAACCTGGGCAGCCAGTACCTGCTGGACGGCATCGGGGCGGACGGCGAGGTCAGCGCCGAGGCCCGGGCCCAGGTGGATGAGCTGCTCAAGCGCTCCTTCCGGCCCGAGTTCCTCAACCGGCTGGACGAGATCGTGTTCTACAAGCCGCTGACAAAGGACAACATCTACCACATCATCGACCTGCTGCTGGTGGGCCTGAACCGCCGTCTGGAGGACAAGCGCCTCCGCGTGGAGCTGACGGATGCTGCCAAGTCCCACATCCTGGATGCGGCCTACGACCCCATGTATGGCGCGCGGCCCCTGCGCCGGTACCTCCAGCACACGGTGGAGAACCTGGTGGGGCGGAAGATCATCGCCGGGGAGGCCGTCCCCGATTCCACCATTACCGTGGACGCGCAGAACGGCGGGCTGGCGGTGCGGTGACGCAGGACCAAACAGCAAAACAACAGGAGCGGCAGGGCCAAAGCCTTGCCGCTCTTGATTTGGTTGGATGTTATTCGACGATTCCGGCTTCCGCTTTGGCTTGGCGGATCAGCTCCTCAATTTTGTCCGTGGCCGCTTTCACGGCAATCTTGTCTATGCTGTTGCCTTGATTCAGTCCAGTACCGGCCAGGGCATAGGGGTCCGCCAGGGAGACCCGCTGTCCGGTGAGCATCCTCCGCACCTGGTCATACATCCACTGGCGTTCGTTGTCCGGAATGCTGGCGTCATAGTAGTCAGACCAGGAGCACTTATATTTCGCCGCGATGAACATCAGCGGGTCGCCATGGGATTGTTCAGCGCCTCCTGATAGGCGTCGGAATAGTAATCCTCAATGACATTCTGCACCTCTTTGCACTGGAAGACAAAAGAATCCATGTAAGCTTTGATATAGATCGTGTGGTCCGGGTCCACCGCAGCCACCCAGTTGAGCTCTAACTGCTTGGGTTCGCCCAGCTGCTCCCGAACCAAGTCATTAAACTCGTCCTTGGTCATGCTGCCCGCCCAGGCGCTGACCCGTTCGGCCATCTCATCGAAGCCGATGATACCTGGAGAAAAGGAGACGGCGTCCTGGCCTGCCTGGGAGATTTCAACTTTGTCCTGGGGTTCTTTTCCCTTTGCCTTCGCGGCATCCGTGGCCTACTTTTCCTCTGGGGCGGCAAACCGGCCCGTATACAGCTTGGAAATCTGGTCGGGACTGGGCCGGCTGGGGTCAAACGTAATGCTCATATTCTGCACACTCCTTACCGAGTCGCGTCAATTGGTCAAGCTCACTCCGCTGAAGCGGACGCACCTCCGCCGCCGGAGGATGCCTCCGGTGCGGAAACGCTGGGCGTCTCCCCACCGTCCCCGGTCTCCTCGGTGGAGCCGCCGTTTTTATCCTCCTCGTCCAGGACGCTCTTCATTTCCTTCGGGTCCTTTTTGGGGCGGCGCATAGCCAGGGCCATCTTGTAACCCTCCTTGTCGTGGAGCATCAGGTATTGCAGGTCCTCCGGAGGCACCCGGTCTCCCCGCATGATGGCGGCGGCGATCTTCTGGCACTTGTTCATCATCTTCAGCTTTTTGCTCATGGAATCCAGCTCATTCTTCTGGGTCTCCATGGCGTCGAGCATTCCGGAGATCTGGTTCTGCTTCGCCTGTCCCTGTCCCCGCTCCTGGGCCGCGTCCCACAGCTTGCGCTGCTGCTCGTCCACAAAGGCCAGCGCCTGCCGGGACAAGGTGAACTTGTCGGCGGGCTCCTGGGGCTGAGGGGTCCGGGCCTTGGCGGAAGTATCCGATGCCTCCTCCTTTTTGCCCAGGATTTTGTCAAGCTGCTCGCTGCGCCGCAGCTCTCTGGTGGCGCGTAATTCCATGTTCACCGCTCCTTTCTGTTTGGCTGTTCTACTGGATATATCGGTAGGGTCCGCGGTTTGGTTAAGACTGGGAGAGCGCAAAAAATTCCCCCATTCTGTCAGGATTCGGCTTTCTCAATCGTATTGTCAGTGAAGGTGCCTTTGAAGGAGAGAACCACATGAAGGAAATGGACAGGCAGGAGGCGGAACGTCTGGTAAATACCTATTCCGACCTCATTCTTCGGCTGAGCTATACCTACCTCAAATCCACCCAGGACGCGGAGGACATCTGTCAGACGGTGTTTCTCCGCCTGCTGACGGGAAGCGAGGTGTTCCAAAGCCGGGAGCACGAGAAGGCGTGGATCGTCCGCACGGCCATCAACGCCTGCAAGGACGAGCTGCGGGCGTTCCGCCGCCGGACGGTGCCTCTGGAGGACGCGCCCGAGGCCGCCGCGCCGGAGGCACCCCGGTCGGAGGTGCTGGAGGCGGTAATGGAGCTGCCCGGCAAATACCGGGAGGCAATTTATCTCTTTTATTACGAGGGGTATTCAGCCAAGGAGATCGGAGAGCTGACGGGCCGGAGCGAGGCGGCGGTGTCCGCCCACCTCAGCCGGGGACGGAAAAAACTGCGGACTATGTTAGGGGGAAACGAGTGTGAACCAAATGGAGCGAAATGAGCGGAGTTACCGGGACGCGCTGGACAGCCTGTGTTTTTCCGGCGGAGCAAAGGAGCGTATGATGAAAAACTTGATGAAACAAGAGGAACAGGCCCCGGTGAAGCGGCGGGGGTTCTATCCCCTGCGGACGGGGCTGATTGCGGCCTGCCTGTGCCTGGCGCTGGTGGGGACGGCCTTCGCCGCCACCGCCGTCTACCGGCTGACGGTGCAGACCGGCGAAGAGGAGGCCTGGGGCAATGAATATGTAAGATATGATGTCTACGGCGAACCCGCGATCCACCCCCTGGAGGATTTCTCTCAGGAGCTTCAGGACGACTTCGCGGCCTGGAACCACCCCAGCCTCCTGTTCCACCAGAAGTTCGACAGCTGGGAGAAAGTGACGGACTATCTGGGCGACAAGATCCCCGCCGTCTGGCACAGCATAGACAGCATCGATGCTGACAAGTATCCTCCCGAGTACTACGTGGAGGGGTATCATGAGATGTATGGGGACAATAAGCTCCAGTTTGTGACGGTGCGGGACAATGGGGTCCTCCTAATTGATGGGCCGTCGTTCCGGCTGTCGTTCCATACACAGATGCGTATTTACACGCCGGACTACCGCGGCGAGTCCCTCATCGGCGAGGGCTGGTGGAAGGACAGCGGAGAGTTCCAAGTTCTGGACAGCTACACCATGGCCAACGGCTGTGTGGCGGAGGTTGTCATGGGGACCAGAACCTATGAGGATATTGAAGGCGAGACACAGCATTATATCGGCACCTTTATGAAGGACGGCATTTTGTATCAGGCCGATATGTTTGTCCCCGTCAAGTGCACGCTGGACCAGGCGGAGCTGGAGGAACAGCTCCATCAGGTTCTGGACCGCTATCAATAGACAAGTATGCAAAAATGAGCCCTGCGCGGTGCGCAGGGCTCACTTCATATCATTTTCACCGTCCCGGAGGACACGATGTGCTTTTTTCCGTCGTCCCCGTTCACCAGCAGGGCAAAATTCTCGTCCACCCCGGCCACGGTCCCGGTTTGGAGCGTCCCCTCCCCGTCGAAGCTGACCCGCCGCCCCAGGGTAATGCAGCGGTAACGGTAACGGTCCAGGTAGTCCGCCCGTTTGGCCGGAAACTCCCGGTTCAGCTTGTCCAGCGCTTCCAGCAGGCACACGGCCAGATGATTTTGCTCCACGGGATAGCCCTCAATGGCTAAAGAGGTGGCGATGTCCTCCAGGCCCTGGGCCTTAAAAGTGTCAAGGGTCTGGTTCATGTTGATGCCCATGCCGATGACCACATAATCCGGCTCGCCGCTCTCCGCCAGCAGGGCGAACTCCGTGAGGATGCCGCACAGCTTTTTTCTGTTCAGATACAAATCATTGAGCCACTTAATGTCCACGGGAGCGCCGCAGGCCCGCTCAATGCCCTCCCGGGCCGCCACCGCCACCCAGCCCGTCAGGGTGAGCAGGTCGCTCAGCCCCACGTGGGGCCGGATGAGCACCGACAGATACAGCCCATCCCCCTTTGGGGATTGGAAGGAGCGCCCGTGGGTGCCCCGTCCGCCGCTCTGCTCCTCAGCCAGCAGGGCGGTGCCCGTGGGGGTGGAGGCAGCCCGGGCCTTGAGCCGGGTGTTGGTGGAGTCCACCAGCGGCTCTACCTGGACTTTCCCAGCAAAGATGTTGTCCCTGGGCAATCGAGCGGAGATGTAGGGCACGGACAGGGCCGGAGGCGGCCCCGCCAGCTTATACCCCTTCCGGGTGGACGACTCGATGGGCCAGCCCGCGCTGCGCAGGGCCTCGATTTCCTTCCAAACCGCTGTCCTCGTGACCCCCAGGGCGCGGCTCATCTCCTGGCCGGAGATGTGTCCCTCCGCCCCGGCCAGCAGGGCGGCTACCTGATCCCGTTCCATGGCTGTGCCCTCAGTTCTGGGTCAGGCTGTCCGTCAGGGTGAAGGTGATTTCCAGCTCCTCGCCTCGCCTCAGAACAACGCAGGTCAGCTCCTCGTCCACGCCGGTGCGGTAGAGCACCCGGCGAAGCTCCACCAGGGTGGTCACAGGCGTGCCGTTGGCGGTGAGGATGAGGTCGCCCTTCTTCAGCCCCGCCTCCCGGGCGGAGGCACCGGTGACGGTCTGCACCTGGATGCCCTGCCGTCCGTCTGCTTCGGCGGCAAAGCAGGTGATCCCCATGGCGGGCCGCCAGGTCCGGCCGGTGGCCAGGATGTGGTTGACAAAGGGAATGGCGTCGGAGATGGGAATGGCAAGGCCCATGCCCTCCAGCACCACGGCGTCCTCAATGGATTCGCCGTCTTCCCGGACCACGCCGGTGATCTTGGCGCAGGTGATGCCCACCACCTGCCCGGACTCGTTGACCAGCGCCCCGCCGGAATTGCCGGGGTTGAGCACCGCGTCAGTCTGGATCAGCCCCAGGGCGCTGCCGGCCTCATCCTCGTCCCGGTCCAGAGCGGACACCACTCCCACCGACATGGAGCCCCGCAGATAGCCCATGGGATTGCCCACGGCGTATACCCAGTCGCCCACGGCCAGCTGGTCGGAGTCCCCCAGCTGGGCGGGGGTGAGCTCCACCTCGCCGGGGTCGAATTTCAGCACGGCCAAATCAAAATTCTCGTCAAACCCAATGACTTTTGCGTCAAATATGCGCCGGTCGCCCTCCAGCAGCTGCACCTGGATGGTGACGGTGTCGTCGATGATGTGATAGTTGGTGAGCACGTAGCCCGAATCGGTGACCACCACGCCGGTGCCCACGCTGGCGCTGTCAAAGCGGTTGGCGTGGACGGCCTCCACGCACACCAGGGTGGGCAGGGCGGCCTGATACGCCTGCCGTCCGGACAGCGCCGGACCGGCGGCGCGGGTGGACAGCTCCACGGACGGGTCCGGGTCTCCCCAGGGCAGGTCGTCCGGCGACCAGTCTGAGGACTCCCGCTCCACATGGCGGCTGGACCAGGGCCGGGGATCGTCGGGCAGGGTGGGCGGTTCGATTTGAGAGAGCATCTCGGCAATGCCGTTCACCGCCCAGAAGCAGATGCCGCCCAGCAGAATCAGGCACAGCGCCACGGACAACAGCGGCACCAGCCACCGCCGGAGGGAGCGCCTGGGCTTTTGATGGGGCGCGGGGGTCTGGCCGCTGGGCACGGGGGGCAGCTGGAGGCCGGGGCCCTGGGGCCATCGGTGGTTGAGATAGTTGTCCATGGGGAAAACCTCCTTGAAGAGCTCACGCGCGGGTCAGGGTGAACACAAATTTGGTGACGCCGTCCTCACTGACACAGGTGATGCTTTCCTTGTGGCTGTTGAGGATGGTCTTGACGATATACAATCCCAGGCCCACTCCGTCCCGGTCGGCGCTGCGGGAGTGGTCGGTCTTGTGGAAGCGGTCGAAGATGAGGGACTGCTCCTCGGGAGGGATGGTCTCCCCCTGGTTGCTGATGGTGATGGTGGCCTTGGGCCCCTTCACGGTGACCCCCAGCCCCAGCACGCCCCCCTCCTGGGAGAACTTGATGGCGTTGTCCAGCAGATTATAGCACACCTGGGTGATGGCGTCCTGGTCCCCCCACACAGGGATGGGCTCATCCTCGGGAAGCTGGGCGGCCACCTCCAGATGCTTGGCGTTTACCTTGCGCTCCAGGCTCACCAGGGCCCGCACCAGGGTCTCGCAGATGTCGAACTGCTGCTGGGCGGCCCGCTCGTCGGACTGAAGCCGGGACAGGTCCAGCATGGACCGCACCAGCCGGGACAGCCGCCGGGTCTCGGAGGAGATGATCTGAAGATAGTGCCGCTCCTGATCCGGAGGGATGGTGCCGTCCAGGATGCCGTCGGCAAAGCCGGCGATGGTGGTCATGGGGGTTTTCAGCTCGTGGGACACGTTGGCGATAAACTCGCTGCGGCGTTGCTCACTTGTGGACAGGGAGTCGGCCATGGCGTTGAAGGCCTCGGCCAGCTCGCCCACCTCGTCCCGGCGGCAGCCCACGTCCACCCGCACATCCAGCTGACCCAGGCCAAACTGACGGGCCGCCGCCGCGATCTCCTTGATGGGCTGGGACTGGCGCATGCTGGTAACCGAGCTGATGATGGCCGCGATGAGGATGACCGCCAGAGCGGTGACCAGCAGGATGCCGGACAGGTCCCGCCACACTCCGCTGATGTTGGAGGCGGAGGCGGACACCAGCACCAGCCCTTGAAGGTACCCTTCGACGGTGGTGATGGGCAGGCCCACCAGATAGCGGAGCTCGGCGTACAGCCCGCCCAAATCCGCCATGCCCACGTAAGAGCCCGCCGCAATCTGACCCGCCAGATCTGGGGGCAGCTCCTGAAACTGCATCTCGGACAGCTCGCCGTTCCCGGCGGTGGCGTAGACAATGGTGCCCTCCAGGGTGGCTACGATCACATGGCTGTCGGACACCTGGGCCACCGAGTTGAGGTAGTTCTGGAAGGCGGAGGTCTGCCACACCAGGCTGCCGCTCCCCTGGGGAGCCGTCCGGATGGCGACAGAGGTAAACTCGGCGATATATTTGGCGTTGCGCTCCAGGGTGTCCTTTTTGTCCCGGATGGTGTACTGATAGCTCAGCGTGGCGAAGGACGCGCCCAGCATGAGAAAGGACAGCAGCACCATGCTTACCATGGTGGCAAACTGCCGCCCGTACATGGTTTTCAAGCGGTCGTCACCTCGAATTTATAGCCCACGCCCCACACGGTCTTGAGGCTCCACTGATCGCTGACGCCCTCCAGCTTTTCCCGCAGGCGCTTGATGTGCACGTCCACGGTGCGGGAGTCGCCGAAATAGTCGAAGCCCCACACCTCGTCCAGCAGCTGGTTACGGGTGAACACCCGGTTGGGGGCGGAGGCCAGATGGAACAGCAGCTCCAGCTCCTTGGGGGGCGTATCCACCCGCTTTCCATCCACCAGCAGCTCGTAGGAATCCAGGTTGACCACCAGCTTGTCAAAGCTCAGCCGCTTTTCCGGCTGCTCCTCCTCGCCGTAGCGGCGCAGCACCGCGTGGACCCGTGCCAGCACCTCCTTGGTCTCAAAGGGCTTGGTGATGTAGTCGTCCGCACCCATCTCCAGGCCGGACACCTTGTCCTCCAGCTCGCCCTTGGCGGTGAGCATGATGATGGGCGTCTTGGAGGTCTCCCGGATTTTGCGGCACACGGACCAGCCGTCCATGCTGGGCAGCATGATGTCCAAGATCACCAGGTCGGGCTGGACGGCCTGGAACTTTTCCAGACCCATCAGGCCGTCCCCGGCCACATGGCAGGTCATACCCTCCTTTTCCAGGTACAGCCGGAGCAGGTCGGCGATGTTTTTGTCGTCCTCGACGATGAGAATGCTGCGGGGCATCAGGACCACCCTTTCCTTTGTTTATTCTTCTGTCATTATAAGTCGAACGCCGAAAGAATTCTATGGGAAAATTGTTAAATTCTTAATTTTTTTGGGTTCACCATCAAAAACCTTTTGACGCTGCGCGATTACAGCACATGAGACCGGTCCACTCCGATGGCGGGACGGCAGCCTGGCTCTCTGGCCAGCAGCTTTTCCGTCAGCGTTTGGCGCACCTGCTCGTCGGACAGGGCCACGTTGTAGGGCACCACCACGTCAAATTCCAGCCGTCCGTCTCCGCTCCGGCGGAAATCGTGGAGGGTGGCGGCGGGGTCGATCTCCAGAGCCAGCTCCTCGGCCAGGGCGCGCAGCCGGTCCGAGCGGGGGTCGCCCCGCTCCACCGGGTCAAGGTGGATGACCGCCTCCAGGCCAAAGCGACGCCGGAGCTCCCGCTCCGCCCGGTCGATGACATCGTGGAGCTCCACCAGGGAGCCGCCGGCGGGCACCTCGGCGTGGACGGACATCATCCGCCGTCCGGGGCCGTAATCGTGGATGACGAGGTCATGGACCCCTAAAATCTGCGGGTGGCTGAGGATGAGCCCTTCGATGTCCGCTACCATGGCGGGGTCGGGGGGCGTGCCCAGCAGGGGGTCCAGGGTGTCCCTGGCCGCGCCCCAGCCGGAGCGCAGGATGAACGCCGCCACCAGCACCCCCAGCCAGCCGTCCAGCTGTACATGGAAGAAATGGGAGATGAACAGCCCCGCCAGCACCACGGACGTGGCCAGCACGTCGGACCGGGCGTCCGTGCCCGCGGCGCACAGGGCGGAGGAATCGATCCGCCTGCCCAAAGCGGTATAAAACCAGCCCATCCACAGCTTCACCGCGATGGAAACCAGCAACAGCCCGCCGGCCAGGGGGGTGAGGGCGGTTTCCTCGGGATGAAAAATCTTCTCCAGGGAGCTGCGTCCCAGCTCGATGCCCACCAGCAGGATGAGCATGGAAACCCCCAGCCCCGCCAGATACTCGATGCGGCCGTGGCCGAAGGGGTGGCGCTCGTCCGCCCGCTGGGAGGCCAGCTTGAACCCTGCCAAAGTCACCGCTGAACCGGCGGCGTCGGACAGATTGTTGAAGGCGTCGGCGGTGACGGAAATGGCCCCGGTGAGGATGCCGGCGCACAGCTTTCCGGCAAACAAGAGGAGGTTCAGGGCCAGCCCGACCCCTCCGGACAGCAGACCGCAGCGCTCCCGAACGGCGGGGGCATTGGTCTGCTCATGATTCGGGACAAAACGCCGCAGGATGGCGTCCAGCATGGTGAAGCCCCCCTCTCTGGGATTTCTTTTCCATAGTATGCCCAGTTCAGGGCGAATAGCAATCTGCCTGGGTGATTGACCCAGGCAGATGTTTTTATGAGCTGGGCCGGCAGGCCCTGACGATGGACAGCGGAGGCACGGCCCGGGGCAGCTTCATGCGAAACAGCATCTGAGGGCGCCGGGGCTGCGTCAGATGAAAGCCGTCCATATCCCGCATCATGGGGGCGGTCATGGGAAAGGCGGGCACGTCGGGGCCCACCACCTCCACCTCATCCCCGGCGGCGAACTTGTTGCGCAGGGAGAGGGTGGCGTTTCCGGCCGCGTCGCAGGCGGTGACGACGGCCAGCACCTGCCAGTCCCGGACATACCGGGCGGAGTCGGTGTACTGCCCCGGCTGCCCGAACCAGAAGCCGGTGGAGTAGTGCCGGTGGCTCACCTTGTCCACCTCGGCCCTCCAAACGGGGTCCACGGGGCCGCCGCCCGCCGCCGCGTCCACGGCGTGGCGGTAGGCGGCGGTGGTCATGGCGGCGTAGTAGGCGCTTTTGGCCCGTCCCTCGATTTTCAGGGAGTCCACTCCGGCGGCCACAAGCTCCGGGATGTGGTCGATCATGCACATGTCCCGGCTGTTCATGATAAAGGTCTCGCCGTTCTCCTCAAACACGGGGAAGTATTCCCCCGGGCGCTTTTCCTCCATCAGAGCGTACTGGTAGCGGCAGGGCTGGGCGCAGGCCCCCCGGGAGGCGTCCCGCCCGGTCATATAGTTGCTGAGCAGGCACCGCCCCGACCAGCTGACGCACATGGCGCCGTGAACGAAGCACTCCACCTCCAGCCCCCTGGGGGCCTTGGCCTTCAGCTCCGCCACCTCGTCCAGGGAGAGCTCCCGGGCCAGGATCACCCGGCTTGCCCCCAGCTCGTGCCAGACGCGGGCCGTCTCGTAATTGGTGATGCCCGCCTGGGTGGACATGTGCACCTGGACATGGGGCGCACGGCGCCTGCACAGGTCCAGCACGTCGGGGCCGGCGGCAATCACAGCGTCCACACCGATGGAGTCCAGATACTCCAGGTATTCGGGGAGCTCGGATACCTCGTGATTCCGGGCTAGGGTGTTGCAGGTCACATGGACCCGCGCGCCTTTGGCGTGGGCGGCGGCCACGGCATCCCGCAGGCCGTCCCGGTCAAAATTCCCGGCAAAGGCCCGCATCCCGAAGGCGTTCCCGGCCAGATACACCGCGTCCGCCCCGTAGGCCAGGGCCATCTCCAGCCGCTCCCGGTCTCCGGCGGGGGAGAGAACCTCCGGCTTAGCCGCCATTGCTCTGGTAGCGCTGGACCAGCGCGTCGTGCTCGGCGTAGGTGCGGGTGAACTCGTGTTCCTTGGTTTCGGGGTTGAGCACGTAGTAATAGTAGTTGGTGCTGTCCGGATTCATGGCGGCCAGCAGCGACTGCATGCCGGGGTTGGAGATGGGTCCTGCGGGCAGGCCCTGGTACAGATAGGTGTTGTAGGGGGACTCGATCTCCCGGTCGGCCAGAGTGGGCACTTTTCCGCCGTTGATATACACCAGGGTGGCGTCGATCTGGAGGTAGCCCACGGTCTCGGCGCCGGGGTTGGTCAGGCGGTTGTAGATGACGGAGGAGATGGTCTTGTAGTCCTTGCCGTCGGTCTCCTTCTCGATCATGGAGGCGATGATGACGATGTCGTGGAGGGAATATTGAGCCTCCTCTCCGGTGTAGCTGGCCATATACTCGTCCATTTTGGAGTCAAAGTTCACCAGCATCTTGTTGATGACATACTTGGGATTCTCGCCCATCTCAAAGGTATAGGTGTCGGGAAAGAGATAGCCCTCCAGCCGGTGATAGTCCCCCAGGGGGCGGTCCTGGAGCCAGTCGAAGGCGTAATCCCAGTTGGCGGCCATATCCTGGAGCCGTTCCACCGAGCACACGCCCCGATCATCCAGCAAAGCGAATATCTGGTCGATGGTAAGGCCCTCCTGAATGGTGACGTCCGTGGTCAGCCGGGTGGCGGAGGAGGAGCCCATGCTGGACACCAGGGCGTGATAGTCCATCTCGGTGGTCAGCTTGTATCTGCCTGGGGCGATTTTGTCCTGGGCGTGGGAGAACTGGGCGTAGAGCTTGAACAGGAACTTGTACTGAATCAGCCCCGCCTCCTCCAGCTGGTCCACCACGGTGTTGAAGTCGGTGTCGTCGTCGATGGTGATCTCGATGGAGAGGGGCTCCTTATTGAGGCCCAGCAGGTCGCAGGCCCACACCCAGCCCACCGTGGACAGGATGGCGGAGCAGGCGATCACCAGCAGAACGTACAGGAAAGCCCCCGCCACCTTGGACACGGCGGTGCGGCGCCGTTTGGTGGCCCGCCGTGTCTGAGACTGGGAGGGTTCCCGCTGGGGCTGGCGCTGACCCTGCTGAGACGGGGGGTAATGGAGCTGGCGCTGGCTGCGCTGGGGCTGGGAGGAGCCGTGCTGGGGCTGAGACAGCCTCCGGCCGGGCTGAGACGGACCGCGTCCGGTGGGGCGGCGCTCATCTGGCATATGATTCACTCCTTTGGCATTCGGGCAGAAGCCCGAGACGGGTGGGAACCAATTTTCCGGTCCCCACATAGTATGACGCAGAAACGGCAAGAAAGCCGGCCACAAGGCCGGAGAGCCACGGGGCTCGGCTCCGGCGCCGCAGGTTTCCTCTCTGCGGCGTCCGAGCCGGTCTCTGTGACCGGGACATCAAATGTGAGGTGACTAAATCATGTGTTGTGGTAACAATGGTGGTTTCGGTGGGGGCTGCTGGTGGATCATCATCCTGATCCTCATTCTGTGCTGCTGCTGCGGCGGCGGCGGGAACAGCTGGGGCGGCAACAACTGTTGCTGCTGCTGCTGCAACGGCGGCAACAACTGCGGCTGCGGCGGCAACAACTGCGGCTGCAACAACGGCTGCGGCTGCAACGACGGCTGCTGCTGAGCAGAGACGCGGGGAAGCGGTCGGCGCATGAATCGCGGCGAAAGCGACCGAGCGTCCTGACCGCTTCGCAGCGTGGCAATGTCGGAGCAGGTTTCATATCCCTTGTTTCCGCCTGACGGCGAAAACTTGCTCATTGCACTGCTCCGGCGTTCTCCACAAGGCCCAAATACGGCCTTGCGGGGTTTGAAACAGCAACGTACCCACAGGGCGGAGGGGAGACCCTCCGCCCCCTTATTCTTCGATGAGGACAAGCTTCACCGGCACGTCAAATTCCTCCCGCGGCATATGCTCCACCAGCCGCCCGGGACGGCACACGCACACGGTAAGGCCGGGGAAGTCCGTCAGCCAGCGGTCGTAGTACCCTCCGCCCCAGCCAAGGCGGTAGCCCTCCCGGTCCACCATCAGGTGGGGGACGAGAATGACGGCAATCTCGTCCTTGCCGATGAGGGGGCAGGAGCTGTCCGGCTCCGGAATGCCGAAACGGTTGGGAACCAGCTGGTCGATGTCCAGCACCTGCCGGGCCTCCATGCCCCGGTGGGGCAGGACCACGGGCAGGGCCACCCGCTTGCCCCGCTCCAGCAGGGCGCGGATGAGGGGGACGGTGTCCGGCTCCCGCCCGGTGCCGTAGAACACCATCACGACGTCCGCCTCCTTCACCTGGGGCAGGGCCAGAAAGCGCTCAAAGAGCGCTCCCGCCTCCACCTGGGGCAGGCCGGCGGCATGGCGGCGCAGCTCCGCCTTGCGTTCCTGGACCGTCATAGACCGTATTGCAGCCCGGCGCGGACCACACCGGAGGCTCCGGCGCCCGCCAGCGCCTCCACCAGGGCCAGACCGAAATCGAAAGCGGACCCAGGGCCCCGGCCGGTGATCAGTCTGCCCTCGGTGACGGTGGACCGGTCCATTTGGGGGACCGCCCCGGCCTGAGACAGCTCGTCCTCCAAACCGGGATAGCACACGCAGGGAGCGCCCTTGGGCAGCAGGCCTGCTCTTGCCAGCAGAGTGGGGGCGGCGCAGATGGCGGCCAGCCAATACTCATCGCCGGAAGCTGCCTGACGGATCAGGGTCATGGCCTCCTTGCTGCCTTCCATGGAGGCCACGCCCCCCATGCCGCCGGGGAGGACCACCATGTCGCCCGCCTTCAGCGCGGCCCGCTCCACAGGCAGGTCGGCCTGGACGGTGATGCCGTGGGAACCGGTGACGGCAGGCGCGCCGATGCCCGTCAGGGTAACGGGGATGTCCGCCCGGCGCAGCACGTCGGCGGTGACCAGGGCCTCGGCCTCCTCGAAGCCCGCGCCCAGCAGGATATAGACCATAGAGCATCTACCTTTCATTGATATTATCATGTAAATTTATTTTTCTGTGATCCTCGCCCTCACGGCGGACACCAGGAACACAGGCAGCTTTGCCATCCGCCCGATGCGGGAGGGCTCCTTCATCAGCCGGTACAGCCACTCCAGCCCCAACCTTTGAAACCTCTCCGGGGCGCGTTCCACCTTGCCCGCGAACACGTCCAGGGAACCGCCCAGGCCGATGTACAGCCTTGCCCCGGCGGCCTCGCCGTTGGCGGCGATCCACTTCTCCTGCTTGGGAAAGCCCAGGCAGACGAACACGATATCGGCCCGCGCCGCCCGGATGGCCTCAATTACCGGGCCGTCCTCCTTAAAATAGCCGTCGTGGGCGCCGCACACCACCAAGCCGGGGTAAGCTGCCTGGAGGTTGACCGCAGCCTGCTGCGCCACGCCGGGGGCCGCACCCAGCAGGAACAGGCGCTTGCCCGTCCCGGCCACCCGGCCCAGCAAGGCGGAGGCGAAGTCGATGCCCGGCACCCGGCCCTTCAGCGGCCGGCCCAGAATCCTGGCGGCATAGATGATCCCCACGCCGTCGGGGATGACTAAATCCGCACGGGACAGGATTTCTGAGAACTCTGGGTCCTTGCTGGCCCGCTGGACGATCTCCGGGTTGGGGGTGACCACCAGATGAGAACCCTCCTGCTCCAACAGCTCCAGCCCCCGTTCCACCGCCTCGTCCATGGTGACGTTGTCAAAGGCCACGCCCAGCACATCCACCCGCATGGCGCATCCCTCCTCTTTCGCATGCCAGATCCATTTTCTTTTGGCATTTTAGCACAATCCTGGAAAAAAGTCCACCCATGGCGGGAAGTATTTACAGTGCGTTCATCCTCCTTTGGCGGAACCGCTTGAAAAAGAGGTCGAATTCTTGGAAGTTCGTACATTTTGCCCTTGACAGCAACGCTCTAAAGCGTTATACTAACGGAAATGAGCTGAAAGGCTCATTCCTTTGTGCCCAGGCACTTTGACGGCACAAAGCGATAAAGCAAATTTTGGAGGAATACAGAATGAAAAAGACGTCTAAGCTGCTTGCGCTGCTGCTGGCGCTGGTCATGGCCCTGTCCCTGGTCGCCTGCTCCAATAACGGTCCCTTTGCGGACCCAGACTCCGGCAGCAGCGACCCCGCCGAGTCCAAGACCGCCGAGAGCAACCAGCCCAGCCAGGCCCCCGCCGAGAGCAGCGATCCCGCTTCCGGTGAGAAGTACGTGGTGGGCATTTGCCAGCTTCTGCCCCACACCGCCCTGAACGCCGCCACCGAGGGCTTCAAGGACGCCCTGAAGGAAGAGTTCGGCGACAACGTGGAGATCAAGGAAGGCAACGCCGGCGGCGACCCCGCCAACTGCACCACCATCATCGACGGCTACGTGGCCGACGGCGTGAACCTGATCCTGGCCAACGCCACGCCCTCCCTCACTGCCGCCGCCTCCGCCACCGACACCATCCCCATCCTGGGCACCGCCGTCACCAACTACGGCATCGCCCTGAACCTGGACACCACCGAGGACAAGGTGCTGGGCGGCAACATCTCCGGAACCTCCGACTTGGCCCCGCTGGACCAGCAGGCGGCTATGATCCAGGAGCTGTTCCCCGAGGCCACCAACGTGGGCCTGCTCTACTGCACCGCTGAGCCCAACTCGGTCTATCAGATTGAAACCATCCAGGGCTTCCTGGAGAACATGGGCTACACCTGCACCCGCTACGGCTTCAATGACGTGAACGATCTGGCCGCCGTGACCCAGACCGCCGCAGACAACTCCGACGTCATCTATATCCCCACCGACAACACTGCGGCGGACAATACCTCCACCATCGCCGACGTGGTGATCCCCGCCAAGGTGCCCGTGATCTGCGGCGAGGAGGGCATCTGCGGCGGATGCGGCGTGGCCACCCTGTCCATCAGCTACTATGAGATCGGCCACATCGCCGGCGAGATGGCCGCGCAGATTCTGAAGGGCGAGAAGAGCGTGTCCGAGATGCCCATCGGCTTCGATACCACCTTGGACAAGAAGTACAACGCCTCCATCTGCGAGCAACTGGGCCTGACCATGCCCGCCGACTACGTGGCCATCGAGGGCTGATTCAAAAAATAACGCTGAGAAACCGCGGGAAAGCGATTTCCTTTCCCGCGGTTTTTGGCGTAACGGCCGCCATACGTTTGCCGTGCCATCATCTACATTGGAGGAATGAGTATGGACTTCCTGCTCTCATTTTTGAACTCAATGCCCGGCGCCGTGGGGCAGGGGCTGGCCTGGGGCGTCATGGCCATCGGGGTGTACATCACCTACCGTATCCTGGACGTGGCTGACCTGACCGTGGATGGCTCCCTGGCCACCGGCGGGGCGGTGTGCGCTCTGCTCATCAGCATGGGGGCCAACCCCTGGCTGGCCATGCTGACGGCGCTGCTGGCGGGAATGCTGGCGGGGCTTGCCACGGGGCTGTTCCACACCGTGTGCGGCATCCCCGCCATCCTGTCCGGCATCCTCACCCAGTTGGCGCTGTACTCCATCAACCTGCGCATCATGGCCATCGGGGACGAATCCGCCAAGACCAAGAACTCCCTGGCCATCAGCGTGGACCGGCACGATCTGCTGGTGTCCTCCCGGAACATCCGGAAGCTGACGCCGGAAAATCCCATTCTGCTGCTGGTGGTGCTGGTGGTGGTGGTCATCGCCGTGCTATACTGGTTCTTCGGCACGGAGCAGGGGTCCGCGCTGCGCGCCACGGGCTCCAACGGCAATATGGCCCGGGCCCAGGGCATCAACACGAACGTGAGCAAGGTGCTGGGGCTGGTGGTGTCCAACGGTCTGGTGTCCCTGGCCGGGGCCCTGCTGGCCCAGTATCAGGGCAGCGCCACCGTGGATATGGGCCGGGGCGCTATTGTCATCGGCCTGGCCGCCGTCATCATCGGCGAGGTGCTGCTCAGCGGGGTGTTCCGCAACTTCGCTCTGAAGCTGCTGGCCTGTGTGATCGGCGCGATCATCTATTACGGCGTCATCACCTTGGTGCTCCGCCTGGGGCTGGAGACTACCGATCTGAAACTGCTCACCGCCCTGGTGGTGGCCGTGTTCCTCACCATCCCCTATTGGAAGGGCAGATACTTCTCCAAGGCCGTCAAACCTGCGAAGAAGGAGGAGAGCGCCCATGCTTGACGTGAAAAACATCTATAAGACCTTCAACCCCGGCACGGTGAACGAAAAGACCGCCCTGCGGGGAGTGTCCCTCACCCTGAATGACGGGGATTTCGTTACCGTCATCGGCGGCAACGGCGCGGGCAAGTCCACGCTGCTCAACGCGGTGGCGGGCGTCTGGCCGGTGGACGAGGGCTGCATCTCCATCGGCGGGGTGGATGTGACCAAGCTGCCGGAGCACAAGCGGGCGAAATACATCGGCCGGGTGTTCCAGGATCCCATGATGGGCACCGCTGCCACCATGCAGATCGAGGAGAATATGGCCCTGGCCGCCCGCCGGGGGCGGGTCCGCACCTTGCGCCCCGGCATCACCCGGGACGAGCGGGACCACTACCGGGAGATGCTGAAAATTTTGGACCTGGGGCTGGAGGACCGGCTCACCTCCAAGGTGGGGCTGCTGTCCGGCGGCCAGCGACAGGCGCTGACCCTGCTCATGGCCGCGCTGCGTAAGCCTGACCTGCTGCTTCTGGACGAGCACACCGCCGCCCTGGACCCCAAGACTGCGGCCAAGGTGCTGGACGCCACCGAGCGCATTGTGCAGAAGGACCGCCTCACCACGCTGATGATTACCCACAATATGAAGGACGCCATTGCCCACGGCAACCGGCTCATCATGATGTACGAGGGGAACATCGCCCTGGACATCTCCGGGGAGGAGAAGAAGAAGCTCACCGTGGAGGACCTGCTGGCAAAGTTCGGTCAGGCCACCGGGTCCGACGAGGCGGACGACAAGCTGCTGTTGAGCTGATGCTCAGACTGAATACAGGAAGCGCCGCTCTGCACCGGCAGGGCGGCGCTTTTTATTTTTATTCAAATAAAAATAACGGTTGACTTTCATAAAATTTATGTTATATTTAATTTTACGAAAGGGGGCGCGGCCATGGATATGGTTCCCATCTGGATGGCGAGCCTGGAGGACGAGGACGCGGCGTTCATCAAGCGGTTTGTTCTGGCCTCCGGCTCGCTCAAAGAGATGGCGGTGCAGTATGGCGTCAGCTATCCCACGGTGCGGCTGCGGCTGGATCGGCTGATCCAAAAGATACGACTGGCTGAGACGGCGGAGGCGGACCCCTATGTGGCGCTGGTGAAGCGGCTGGCGGTGGACGACAAGCTGGACTTTGACACGGCCAAGCTGCTGCTCAGCGAGTACCGGAAGACGAAGGAGGAGCGACAATGAACACGGGATTTCACTTTGAGAAGGACATGGACCTGTTTATCATGGAAATGCAGGACATGCCCGTGATTTTGGCGTTGATGGCCGCAGCGGTCGCAGTGGAGATTTTTCTGGCGGTGAAGAAGGACGGGCGGCTGGGTCTGGCGCTGCCGGGGCTGTGGCTGCTGCGGTGCGTGGTGCAAGCGATCGTCTGGATGGTCCAGGTAAGCGGCTACTCCTCGGTGGCGGCCATGAGCGGAACGCTGGCCGTGGCATTCCTGGTAGAAAACATCCCCACGCTGCTGTTGTTGGCGGTCTATGGTCTGTGCCGCCTGTGCAAGCGCTGGAAAACCGTACAGCAGGTGAAAAAGACCCGCATTCAAGACCTGTAAGCAAAACCCCGCCGGAGATGTGGCGTTGCCATAAGAAAACATGAGAAAACCCAGTAAAATCAATGTTTTTTAAGGGCAGCGGAAAACGGGGCGGAGCAAACAACTGAACAACAGCATAGAAAACGGGTAATGTCAGCAAGGCATCGCCCGTTTCTGTGCCCCGGCAAACGCCGAAGATTTTGAAAAAGTCTGCGGCGTTTTTTATGTCCAGACACCGAAAGGAGCGGAAAGCCATGCCAGTATTCCGCGTAGAAAAGAACAAGAGCTACACGGTCATAGGGTCGAACCGCTTCCTCTCAAATCGTTTCCTTTCCAACGCTGATGTGTGGACAATTAGCAATTTCAATTCCTTGTCCCGCAAGGGCTTCCGGCCTCGGTTCCATGGGGGCTGGTATAGTATCATTCCCAGGCCCGATTTACTGAAATACTGTCAACATCTGAATTTACAAGAGGTATCGTATGAGCGGTAAAAAATCAGCGTTTTACAACTCCGAAAACCAGTCAACACTGGTTGCCGGGAAAAAGCGTATTCGGAGCACTTCCGTCTGTGTCTGGCTATCCCCGGACGAACAGGCAAAAATCCGGGAGCGCATGGCGGAGGTTGGCATCTGTAACCTTTCGGCCTATATGCGGAAAATGGCCCTCAACGGCTATGTGCTCCATGTTGACCTTGCGCCCGTCAAGGAGATCGTTTCCCTGCAACGCCGGTGTGCGAATAACCTCAATCAAATTGCTGTCCGGGCAAATATCTATGGCGGAGTTTACCCTGATGAAATCAAGGCCCTGCAAAAGGACTATGCGGATTTATGGGGGCCGCTCTCTGAACTGCTGGAGAAACTTTCGGAGGTAGTGACGCTGTAAGCGCATAAGGTCCGGGAGCGTCAGCGGCAGGACCGCAGACAAGGGGACTTCTGGTCACAGCGACCAGAAGTCCCCGGCGGGTTTGGGGGCACCCCAACAAGCATTTTCGCCCTGCGAAAATCGCAAGTGTTATACACTTGCCTTGCTTGCTTACGTTATCGGAAATTTCTGATAACGTAGGGCAAGCAGGGCGGCGGCATGGCTGTTCAGAGCCTGAACGACATAGCCGATCCCCTTGCGGCGGTCGGCGGAGAGGGCTCCGGTGATCCCGCTTTTCTCCAAAAAGTCCAGCTGCGCCGACGCCGCGGCGGCAAGGGGCTGATGGGAGAGGACCTGCCGGAGGAGATACAGAATGCCCCGAATGAGCATGGTGTCGCTGTCGGCGTCGAAAACGAACATGTCCCCCTCCCGACGGACATCCAGCCATACGTGAGACTGGCATCCGGCAATGGGGGAGAGGCCGGCGCGGCGCTCATCGCTCATGACGGGAAGGGAGGCGGAGAGGGAAAGCAGATAGGTGTACTGGTCGAAGGGGTCCTCCAGCCGCTGAAAATTCCGAATGATCTGATCCTGAGCCTGGCGTATATCAGCCATGATACACCTCCGTCACGTCTAAAACCTTTTGAACACCGGCAAGGAAGGCGTCCACCTCATCCTCGGTGTTATAAAAGGCGGGGGATACCCGGAGCGTTCCGGTGACGCCCAACCGGCGCATCAGGGGCTGGGCACAGTGGTGGCCGGAGCGCAGGGCGATGCCCAGCCGGTCCAGCAGGGCGGCGGCATCAAAGGGGTGGACGCCCGTCAAATTGAAGCTGAGGGCGCCGGCCCGGTGGGAAGGCGCGCCGTAGACCTGGATACCGGGCATGGCGCGCAGGCCGGCCTCCGCCCGGGAGAGCAGGGCGGCTTCCCGCCGGGCGATTTCCTCAAGGCCCAGCCGGGTCAGGTAGTCCATGGCCGCGCGGAGCCCTATGATGCCGGCGATGTTGGGGGTCCCCGCCTCAAGTCCGGCGGGGGGCGGGGCGTAGGCGGAGCGGAGCTCCTCCGCCTGATCCACCATGCCGCCGCCAAAGACGCAGGGGCGCAGCTGGTCCAGCAGGGAGGCTTTGACATAGAGCACGCCGGTTCCCGTGGGCCCCATCATCTTATGGGCGGAGAAGGCGAACGCGTCGCAGTCCAGCGTTATCATATCCAGCCTGCCGTGGCGCAGGCCCTGGGCCCCGTCCACCACCAGCCAAGCCCCCGCCCCGTGGACCTCCCCGGCGATTTCCCTGATGGGATTGCAGACGCCCAGCACATTGGAGACGGCGGTGACTGCCGCCAGACGCACCTGAGGCAGGGTCAGGAGGCGGCGCAGCTGCTCCCGGTCCAGCTCGCCGGAGCCGGTGATGGGGACGATGTGAAGCTGCGCCCCTGTGCGGGCGCACAGCTCCTGCCAGGGCAGGAAATTGGAGTGGTGCTCCAGGACGGTGACCAGGATGTGGTCTCCGGGAAGGATCAGGTGCTCCAGGGAGCGGGCCAGAAGGTTCAGCCCCTCCGTGGCGCCGGAGGTGAAAAGGATCTCCCGGCTGTCCTCGGCGCCGAGAAAGCAGGCGGCAGTCTGCCGGGCTTCCTCCAGCTGGGCGGTGGCCGTCTCACTGAGCAGGTGGGCGCCCCGGTGGACGTTGGAGTGGGTCTGGGTATAATAGCGCTCCATGGCCCGCCAGACCGGGAGGGGCAGCTGGGTAGTGGCGGCGTTGTCCAGGTAAATGAGGGGACGGCCGTAGACTTCTTGGGAGAGAATGGGGTATTCCGAGCGTATGGCGTTGATATCCATGGCACAAACTCCTTAATAGGCGAGCGGACACATCCCGGAAAAGGAATGTGTCCGCGGTGCGGTTTCTCTATGGGGCGGAAGGGGCGGTGAGGGCCTCCCATACCAGATCCCCCAGATCGTCCAGACCGGAAATCCGGGCGGCGGGCATGGCGGGAAGGGTGATGTCCAGGGCTTTTTCAATGCCCCGCAGGAGCAAAACCTTTTTGGCCATGACGGAGGTGGAGCCCATGCAGTCCTTGGTGGTATCCAGCTCCTTGACCAGCTCGGGGGCGATTTTGGCGCTCTGGGCGATGCTCAGCTCCGCCAGCGCCTGGAAGGTGGCGGAGGGATGCTCCTCCTCCCGGAGCATAAAACGGAGAAATACATAGGAGCGGATATGGGCGCGGACGGTCTCTCGATCCGGCGCAGGGGCGGCCTTTAGCGCGCGCAGGTGCCGTTGAGCCTCCTCCCGCGCCGCCAGGAGCCGGAGGAGGACCTCATCTTCCGTCCCCATCAGGCAACCACGGCCTCCACGCCGAACAGCTCCGCCAGGGCGATGAGCTCCTTGGTGAAGTCGCCGTAGACCAGGGGCAGGTGCATACCCACCTCACACTGCTTGTTGAAAAAGTCCTCCTGGTCCTTGACCCGGATGAACACGGGGCCGCTGCAATTGTCCTCCTCATAGCCGCCGCCGGCCACGACGACGCCCTTGCCCACAAAGAGCTTTTTGCCGTCGGGGGAGAAACGGCACAGGGTGATGGCCTGTCCCGCGTCCCGGTTCCAGTCGTAGCGGAAAACGGCGCCGAACTTCTGGTCAAAGGCGAAATGGCGCAGGGCGAAGGGGCCGTTCTGAGCGGGGTCCTTCATGCGGCGGTGGGCCACCGAGTGCTGCACGGCGTAGAGATTGGTGGGATCGGCCATGAGCTTTGCCACCTCGGCGTCGTTGGCATGGCGCACGTTGAGCTTGCCGTTGTCGTAGACCAGGGGATAGGCGTTGCCCATATAGGGAGACATGTGGGACACGGCGATCAGCGCCTGCTGAGACAGGACGCAGGCCACATCAAACTCACAGGAGGAGGGGATGCCCTGCTCCATGAGGAGGGAATGGGTCATGCAGAAGGTGAACTTCATCTCGTTGATGCGGCGGGTGGAGCACACGTCGGGACAGGGGACGGTGAAGCCGTTGCAGTCCTTCAGATTCAGGTTTTTCTTTACGGTGACATAGGCGATGAGGGTGTTGATGAGATACTCCCGGCTGACATGGGTCTCGGCGGCGGAGCCCATCAGCTCGTCGGCCAGGGCCTCCACCTCCTTCATGTCGCCGTCGGTCAGGTCGGGGGTGATCCGGCCGGGGGTGGTGTGGTTGCCGCCCTCCACGGCGGGGGACATCTGATCCAGCAGCTCATGGATGTTTACGTGGCGGAAGTGGACGCCGAAGCGGGAGGTGACGGCGTCGAAGTTGTTGAAGGTGTCGAAGGTGCTGCAGGAGGTCTCCCCGGCGAAGCGGCTGGCCAGGAGAATATTGGTGCTGCGGATGACCTTCCGGGCCCGGAACACCCCCAGGCGGAAGCCCACCTGCTGCCAGGTAAGGTTGGCATAGACCAGATGATCCTTCATGGGCTTGCAGCGCAGGCAGGCCGTGTCGGAGATGCCGGTGATGGTGTCCGGAGAGAAGAGGATGGGCTTGTTGAAGCGCTCCACCAGCTCCAGCACCAGATCGTCGGTGCCCAGGTTGGGGTAGGCCACCAGGACATCGGAATCGGGCATGGCGGCGGCAATGCGGGTCCACTGCTCCTCGGAGTTATCCCAATCGTCGGTGCGGCCCAGGTTCACAGGCTCCAGAATCTCCACATTACAGGGCGCGCAGGCGCGGAGCTTGTCCAGGAAGTCCTGGGCCTTCTGCGCGTTGGCCAGCCGGTCATAGCCGGGCTCCAGGGCCTCCCCGGTGCCGAAGCGGCAGGGGCCCTCATAGTAGTATTTGTGCTCCAGGCCGGTGGTCACGGGCCGAACTTTCAGAACGATTTCAGACGCTTTGTTGATCATAGACAGGTTCCTCCTTTTCGTATACGGTGCTGCAAACATTTGTGGGATGTGGATCCGGTAAAACGGCGGGCCGGGTCTGGAGCCGGGGATCAGAAATAGCCCTCCAGAAGCGGCTTGGCCAGCTTGCTGAGCGTGTGGCCGCCTCCCTCAATCTCTTCGCCGTCCTGGAGCAGCCTCAGCGCTCCGTTGGGGCAGGCCCGGACGCAGGCGGGGGAGAGGCCGTGGCGGATGCGTTCGATACAGCCGTCGCACTTCTGCATCTTGTTGTGCTTGTCAAAGGCGGGGGCCCCAAAGGGGCAGGCCATGGCGCAGGAGTGACAGCCGATGCAGTGGGTGGTGTCAAACAGGGTAAGGCTGGTCTCAGGGTCCTTGAACAGGCAGCCCACAGGACAGGCGTTGACACAGGGAGCGTCCTCACAGTGCATACAGGCCACGGAGAAGTATTCCGCCGGGTCGGCGGCATCGCTCTGCTCCTGGCAGAACACGCAGCGGAAGGGCCGTTCTCCGTCGCGGATGGAGATGTCGTTCTGGTCCATACAGGCGATGGCGCAGGCGCCGCAGGCGGAGCATTTTTCCATATCCAATTCAAAACGCAGGGCCATAGAGCTCACTCCTTTTTTGCGATCTTACAGGCGGTGGAGCGGAAGGCGGGGAAGCCGCAGTAGGGGTCCAGGTTGTCCCGGTGGATGAGCTGATTGACATCGGCTTCCCGGTAGCCGTGGAACATGAAGACCTGGCCGGGAGAGACCTGGTTGCTGATCTGGGCCGCCACCTCCATGGAGCCGGCGGAGGTGGAGATGAGGATGTGGTCGCCCTCCTGAATGTCGAGGGCTTGAGCGTCCTGGACGCTGATCTCCGCCGCCGGGATGGGGCGCAGGGCGCGTTCCCATTTCACGTCGTGGAGCCGGGAGTGGATGGCGTTGGGAATGCGGCTTCCGGCGCACAAAAGCATGGGAAAGTCTCTGGCGGACTCCTCGTCCACGGGCGGGACGTAGGTGGGCAGAGCGTCCAGTCCCCACTCAGGATGGGCGGCGATGAGCTCGGACTTGAGCTCAAATTTGCCGGTGGGGGTGGGAAGCCCCGCCTCCAGCCGGGCCATGGGAAGCTCCGGGGAGAAGTCGGGAATCCGCTTGGGGACATCAAAGGCTTTGAGCTCCTCCACGGTGATGTGGAGATCGGAGATGATGTGCCGGATGCAGGTCTCATACCCGGAGCGGAGGAGGTCATCCTTCAAATCCAGATAGCCGGCCAGCTCACACAGGATGTCCACATCGGATTTGGCGCTGCCGCGGGGCGGGATGACGGGGGTGGTGAAAATGGCCCGGCCGGCGGGATAGGTCTTGAACTCGCCCCGCTCCAGGGAGGAGCAGGCGGGCAGGACGATGTCGGCGTATTTGGCGGTGTCGGTGAGGAACAGATCCGTGTCCACGAAGAACTCCAGGCTTTTGAGGGCCTCCAGCATATAGGGGGAGTCGGGGAACATGCGCATGTTCATTCCCAGGGCGAATATGGAATGCACCGGATAGGGGGTTCCCTCCATGATCTGGCGGCTCAAATCGGTGGACTGCATCTGGCGCTCCATGTGGTTCCACAGGGGGAAGCGGGGAGCGCCGATGGGCAGGGGAGCGTTTTTGGGGCGGGCGGCGTCCACAAATTGATGCTCCTTGGTCAGAAAGCCGGAGGAGACATGGATGTAGGTGTGCTCGGCGGGCATCTGGCCCCCGGCTCTGTCGTAGTTGCCGGTGATGGCCAGCAGAGACATGATGGCGCGGTAGTTCTGCATCCCGTTTTTGTGGTGGCCGATGGGGGCGGAGCTCTCATTGACGCACATGGCGGAGCTGTCATGAATCATTTGGGCAGCCTGCCTGACCTGGGCATAGGGTACGCCGGTGAGGCGCTCCACCTCATCCCCGGCAAACTGCCTGACATAATCGGCGTACTCCGGGAAGCCGTGGACATACTTCTCAATGTAAGGCTTGTCAATCCAGCCGTTGGCGATGAGCTCGGCGGCGATGGCCAGTGCCAGTGCCCCGTCGGTGCCGGGGCGGGGGGCCAGGTGAAGGTCGGCCAGCTTATAGGTGGCGGGGGTCACCCGGGGGTCGATGATGATGACCTTGGTGCCCGCCTCCTTCCGGGCCAGCACGTTGGGGGGCACCAGATAGCGGGAGTAGTAGCCGTTGAAGGCCCAGCCCAGGAAGAGATCACACTTGCCCATGTCCGCACGGGCGGGGAGGCCGGTGGCGGTTTTCCAGGCCATGAGGCCGGAGGTGAAGCAGGTGCTGGACTCACTGCCGTAGTTGGGGGAGCCGAAGGAGTAGGCAAAGCGCTCGAAGATCATGCGGTACCACTTGTCGTAGCCGGAGAAGAACACCACGGACTCCGGGCCGTATTTCTCCTTCTGCTCGTTGAGCCGCCGGGCAATCTCCGTGTAGGCCTCCTCCCAGCTGATGGGCTGGAACCTGCCCTCGCCCCGCTCTCCCACCCGCTTGAGGGGGGTGAGCACCCGGTCCTCCCGGTAGATGTAGGCCCGGTTGGACATGCCCTTGGTGCACAGAAGGCCGTGGTTCACCGGGTGGTCGGGATTGCCCTCCACCTTGACGATCTCGCCGTCCTTCACATAAGCGTTGATACCGCAGTGGAAGGAGGGACTGCAAATGTCACAGATGCCATGGCGGATCTCAATGCCCGTTTCCGGGCAGGGGATTTTTGCTTTCAGCAGCGCGTTTAGATCACTCATATCAAGCGTCCCTCCAATTCATTGATGAATCGCTGGGTCAGGCCCTCTTTTTGCAGGATGCCCCGCTGGAGGGATACGATCTCGGAGGTCCGGCCCTCCAGCAGACGGACGAAGTAATTTTTCAGCATTCCGCTGATGCGGTAGTTGTCCAGAATATTCACTCCGGCCAGGCGGCCGTCCTTGACCACCGCTTTGATGTAGAGGCCGTGGTTCAGGGAGCCGAACTCCACCACCTCACCCATGAGGCGGTTGTCCCCCAGGCCGATGAAGTCGATGTCCATGAAATGGGTGATGTTGTGGAGAATGTTGCCGTAGTGGACGGCGTCTCCACCCGCCATGTTGGCTCCGGCGGTGCGGCCCTGCTTGGCGGCGTTGGCCCACAGGCCGATGATCTGGGTCTCGTCGCTCTGGAGGTTGAGGCCCTCGCAGCAGTCGCCGGCGGCATAGACGCCGGGGCAGGAGGTTTCCATACGGGTGTTGACCACAATGCCCCGGCCCACCCGAATCTGCGCGGGATCGACGAGAGAGGTGGCGGCTCGCGTGCCGATGCACAGCACCAGCAGATCGGCCTGCTCCACCGAGCCGTCGCTGAGATGGACCTGAACGCCGCCGCCGTCGGCGGGGGATAGGGAATTCAAGCCCGCCCCGAAGAGCATTTTAACGGGCTTGATGCTCTCGATCCGGCGGCGGAGCTCATCGCCCACCTCGGGATAGGCGGCCAGGGGAAAAAGATAGGGGGCCATATCCACCAGTTTGGTGGCGATTCCGGCGTTGGCGAAATGCTCCACCACCTTGATGCCCACCATGGAGGCGCCCACCACCACGGCGGTGCGGTGTTTTCCGGTGCTCACCGCCTCGCGCAGCCGCTGGGAGTCCTTCAGAGTGCGCATACAGAACACCCGCTCCTCCGGGATGGTTTCCAGGCCCTTGACCGGGGGAACGAAGGCATATGCGCCGGTGGAGATCAGGACCCGGTCGTATTCCCGGGTCCCCTGATCCGTGACCACCCGGCGGCCGTCCACCCGGCGGACCATGACATCAGAGAGGATGTTGAGGTCCAGCTGGGCGCGTATGGTGTCCAGATCGCCGAAGGGGAACATCCCCTCGTAGGGGAGACGGTCGGAGGCGTAATATGTGGTCAGCATGGGGTTGTAAGGCGGGAAGTGGTGGTCGGAATAGACATCGATGACGGCCGAGGCATCGACGAAGCGAATGGCCTTGGCCGCATGATAGCCGGCACAGCCAAAACCGATGACAGCGTATTTCAGCATGATCCTCCTCCTTGAAGACACGGTTTCTTGTGCGCAGGGGTTTGCACGGGAAACAAGAGAGCCTCGGTGCGAAAGGAAAAAAGTTGTATTGCATTTGGCCTATGATTATGATAATATCGTCACAGCAAAATAGTCAAATTGATTATTTTCATGTGTTTATATTTAATTGATTATCTGTTGCGGGAAAGATCAGGAGAAAACTATGGATATTATGCACCTTCGCTATTTTCAAGCCGCCGCCAAAACTCAGAAATTCACCCAGGCCGCGGAGCAGATGCACATCTCTCAGCCCGCCTTCAGCGCCAGTCTGTCCAAGCTGGAGAAGGAGCTGGGGGTTCATTTGTTTGACAGGATCGGGCGGCGGATTCAGCTCAACGAGTACGGGAAAATATACATCAGATATGTGGATCAGGCCCTGGCCGCCTTGGATGAGGGCGGCCAAAAGCTGGCCGAGGCCACCACGGAGAAGAAGCGCCGTTTTTCTCTGGGGACGGTGAGTATGCGGATGATACAGGAGGTGCTGTCGGATTTCCAGATTGCCTACCCCAATATCATCGTCCGGCGCTATGAGATCATGCCCAAGGATGTATACAGTGAGCTGAATGACAGCGGAGGGGGCAGCGACATCATTGTCACCGCCTCCCCCGGGGAGCTGGAGAACGCGCCGGGATGCAGGGTCATCAAACGGGAGCCGCTGTTTGTGGCGGTTTCCAAGCGCCATCCTCTGGCCGGTCGGGAGGAGATTTTCCTGTCCGAGCTGAAGGAGGAGAGCTTTATCAGCCTGCCCGAGGGATACAGCTTCCGAAACATCACCGAGGATCTGTGCCATGCGGCCTCCTTTGACGTGGATATTCTCCACGAATGCTTCCACTGCCAGCTGCTCAACTGTGTCAGCGATGAGATCGGCATTTCGCTGGTCACCGAGGGCACCATGAAGCAGGAGCGCATGCGGGGCGCGAATTCCAGCATCGCGTTTTTGCGGCTGAAGGATGACAACGCCTTTCGCAGCGTGGCGCTCCAGTGGAACCCGAACCGGGAGCTGCCCGAGGCGGCCAGGCTCTTTCTGGATTTTGCCAGCAGTTATTTTTGCTGGGGGGGAATGCCGCCGGAAGCGGACGGCGGAGAAAAGGAGCAAACGAAGCGCTCAGACAAATAACGAAGAGAGGCAAAGCCCTGCCGGCGGTGCGTTCCGTACCGCCGGCAGGGCTTTGCCTGTCATATGGAACCAAGGCATATCTTGCGCACGAGGATTTCCGGCAAATATTATAAATATTTTTGTATGAACATATGCCGTTCTTGAATTGGACAAGATGAACAAATGAGGCTAGAATTAAGACACCAGCTTCCACTAAATGTTGCAAAAATACCTGGCATTTTTTGGAGCGGACAAATTCCGACCGTGAACAACGGACCAAAAAAGGAGGAGCGTAAATGAAAAAAGGAAAACGGCTGATCGCATTGCTGCTGGTTATGGCAGCCCTGATGCTCACCGCTGCCGGCTGCAGCAGCAATGGGGACAAGGATCCTGTGGAGAGCAACGGCGGCGGGACCACCACGACCACCCGGGACACCCTGAACGTGGGCATTGCGGCCGACCCCCTGAACCTGGACCCCAATGATAACAACAGCCAGCATGTCCAGCGGGTAAAGACCCAGATCTATGAGACTCTGATGGCCCGTGACACCGATGGCAAGCTGGTGGGCGGCCTGGCCGAGCGCTATGAGTGGGAGGATGATCAGACCATCATTTTCCACATCCGCAAGGGCGTGAAGTTCCACAGCGGCGACGAGCTCACCGCCGAGGACGTGGCATTCTCCATCGATCGGGCCTACAACATGGGCGCGGCCAACATCGCGCTGACCTATGTGGACCTGCCCAACTGTGAGGTGGTGGACGACTATACCTACAAGATGAAGCTGGTGTCCCCCTACACTCCGCAGCTGTCCTGGCTGGAGTGGCCCCTGACCGCCATCAGCTGCAAAAAGACCTTTGAGGAGAGCAACGGCGACTATATGGCCAGCCCCAACGGCACCGGGCCCTATATCGTCAAGAACTTTGTTTCCGGCGACCGCGTGGAGCTGGAGGCCAACCCCGATTACTGGGGCGGCGAGCCTGCCATCAAGTACCTGAACATGATCGTGGTCACCGAGAGCAACAACCGGGCCATCATGCTGGAGACCGGTGAGCTGGACGTGGCGGTGGAGCTGTCCGCCGTAGACTGCGCCCGCATTGAGAGCGGCGCCAACACCACCGTGGTCAAGAGCCCCTCCCACAACCTGAACTACGTGGGCATGACCTGCCTGCACGCGCCCTTCGACAATCCCAAGGTCCGTCAGGCCGTGGCCTGGGCCATCGACCTGCCCGCCTGCTATCAGGCCGCCTATAACGGCGTCCACGAGCTGGCCACCAGCTTTGTGGACCCCGAAGTGGAGGGTTATGTCCCCGTGGAGCTGCCCGGCTACGACCCGGAGAAGGCCAGGCAGCTGCTGGCCGAGGCCGGCTATGCCGACGGCTTTACCTGCGACTTGACCACCAACAGCGAGGCGGAGCGCATCGCTCTGTGCGAGGCCATCCAGCCCTATCTGAGAGAGGTGGGCATTGAGACCAACATCGTCCCCATGGAGATGGGCGCCTACTCCGGATTGATCGACACCAACACCCTGGAGGGCATCTTCATTCTGGGCGCCACCTGCACCACGGTGGAGGCGGAAAAGATTCTGCGCAACTTTACCTCCACGGTTTCCGGCGCCATGAACACGTCCGGCTATCGCAATGCTGAGTTCGACGCTCTGCTGGACAAGGCCGTGGCCACCATTGACGATGAGGCCCGCTATGACCTGTACGCCCAGTGCTTCGAGATCCTGGCCGAGGATGTGCCCTGGATTCCCGAGTTCGACAAGCAGCAGCTCACCGGCGTGAGCCGCGACCTGAAGGGCTATCAAAACGGCTCCTTTGAGTGCGCCCGCTTCAAGTACTGCTCCTGGGAGTGAGCATTTGACCGGATTCTGTTTTAGAAAGGGCGCGCAGCACGGACTGCGCTGAGCGCAGGCAAACCTGATGGCGGCATACCCCGGCTCCAATTACGGGGTTGGGGTGTGCCGCGTTCGCTTCGTACCCCAGAGCCGGAAGCGTTGAAAGGAGGGATGAACTCCCTATGATAAAGTATGCCGTAAAACGTCTGCTCTGGATGATCCCCATCCTGCTTGGTGTAGTGATCATCGTATTCACCCTGATGTATGTGACGCCGGGAGACACCGCCACCATCATGCTGGGCGACAGCGCCACGCCGGAGAGCAAAGCGGCGTTCAATGAGGAGTATGGCCTGAATGAGCCATATATCGTCCAGCTGGGCAATTATATCAAGAATTTGTTTTTCCACCTGGATATGGGCAAGTCCTACCGGACGGGCCAGCCTGTGATGGACGAGATTCTGACCCGGCTTCCCAACACCCTGAAGCTGGCCAGTCTGGCCATGGTCCTGGCGGTGATCATCGGTGTGGTGACGGGCATCATCTCCGCGGTGAAGCAGTACACGCTGGCGGACAATATCGCCACCGGCGTGGCCCTTTTCGGCGTATCCATGCCGCCGTTCTGGCTGGGACTTCTGCTGATCCTGGCCTTCTCCGTGAAGCTGGATATGGTTCCCTCCGTGGTGGTGAAGGGACAGTGGAACAGCTGGATTCTGCCCACCATCACGCTGGGCACCGCCGTGGCGGGCATCATTATGCGCATGACCCGCTCCAGCATGCTGGACGTCATCCGCCAGGATTATATCCGCACCGCCCGGGCCAAGGGCCAGAAGGAGATCACGGTGATCCTCAAGCATGAATTCCGCAACGCCCTGATCCCCATCATCACCGTCATCGGCGTGCAGTTTGGCTCCCTGATGGCAGGCGCTGTTTTGTGTGAGAACATCTTTTCCATCAACGGCATCGGAAAGTTCCTGGTGGAGAGCATCAACAAGAAGGACTTCAACAGTGTGCTGGGGGCGGTGGTGTTCATCGCCACCCTGTGTACGGTGATCAACCTGCTGGTGGATATCCTGTACAGCTTTATCGACCCGCGGATCAAGTCCACCTACAAGGGCAAAAAGCAGAAGAAGCAGAAGGAGGGCACGGCAAATGGCTGAAAAGCTGAAAAAGGAGCGCAGCAACAGCCTGTGGGCCGAGGCCTGGCGCCGGCTGCGCAAAAACCGGATGGCCATGACGGCCCTGGCGGTGATGCTCCTGTTGATCCTGGTGGCCCTCCTGGCCCCCTGGGTCGCTCCCTATGACTATGACGCCAACGACCTGAACAATACATTCGTGTATCCCTGCCTGGCTCACCCCTTCGGCACCGACAATCTGGGGCGCGACATCCTCAGCCGCGTCATCTATGGCTCCCGCATTTCTCTGCAGGTGGGCATGATCGCCGTGGGCATCGCGGTTTTGGTGGGCGGCACCCTGGGCGCTGTTTCCGCCTTCTATCCCAAGGTGGATAACATTATCATGCGCTTTATGGACATCTTTATGGCTATTCCCAGTCTGTTGATGGCCATGGCCATTACGGCGGCCCTGGGCAACGGCACCCGGAACCTGATGATCGCGGTAGGCCTTTCCTCCATGCCTCAGTACGCCCGGATCATGCGGGCCTCGGTGCTGACGGTAAAGGATCAGGAGTTTGTGGAGGCTGCGGGCTCCATCGGTGCCTCCAACGGACGCATCATCATCCGGCACATCCTCCCCAATGCCTTCGCGCCTTTGCTGGTGCAGGCCACCCTGGGTGTGGGCAACGCCATCATGTCCGCCGCCACACTGAGCTTTTTGGGGATGGGCATCACGCCGCCCACGCCGGAGTGGGGCTCGCTGCTGTCCACGGGCAGAAACTTTGTCCGTGAGTTCTGGCCCATGACCATTTTCCCGGGCCTGGCCATCATGCTGGTCGTCTATGCCCTGAACATTCTGGGCGACGGCCTGCGGGATGCGCTTGACCCGAAGCTGAAGAACTGAGGAGGGGATGGGAATGAGCAAAAAGTTGTTGGAAGTAAAGAACCTGGCCATTCACTTCTTCACTGACGGCGAGGAAGCCTGCGCCGTGAACGACATCAGCTTTGATCTGAACGAGCAGGAGGTCATCGGCTTTGTGGGCGAGACCGGCGCGGGCAAAACCACGACCGCGCTGGGCATCATGGGGCTGATTCCCAACCCGCCTGGAAAAATTCTCAGCGGAGAAATTCTCTTTGAGGGACGAAACCTGCTGGAGCTCAGCGAGGCGGAGATGCGGCAGATCCGGGGCAACAAGATCACCATGATCTTCCAGGACCCCATGACCTCTCTGAACCCGGTGCTCACGGTGGGGGAGCAGATCGCCGAGGTGATCCTGCTGCACAACAAGATCAGCAGGCAGGAGGCCATCCATCGCACCAAGCAGATGCTGGAGATGGTGGGCATCCCCGGCGAGCGGTATGACGAGTATCCCCACCAGTTTTCCGGCGGCATGAAGCAGCGGGTGGTCATCGCCATCGCCCTGGCCTGCAATCCGGCCCTGCTCATCGCCGACGAGCCCACCACCGCTTTGGACGTGACCATCCAGGCCCAGGTGCTGGAGCTCATGCGCAAGCTGAAAAACGAGCTGCGCACGTCCATGATCATGATTACTCACGATCTGGGCGTGGTGGCGGAGATCTGCGACAAGGTAGCCATCGTCTACGCCGGTGAAATTGTGGAGAGCGGGACCTTGAAAGAGATCTATGAGGATCACGGGCACCCATATACGGAGGGCCTGTTCAATTCCATCCCCGATCTGGATTCCGAGCAGGAGTACCTGCCTGTCATCAAGGGCCTGATGCCCATGCCCTCCAACCTGCCCACCGGGTGCAAGTTCCATCCCCGGTGCCCCTATGCCGAGGAGCGCTGCGCAAGGGAAAACCCCGAGGTCCGCTCTCTTTCCGGCACCCACTTCGTAAAATGCCATCGCTTTGAGACACAGGTGGAGAAAGGGCAAGGTGAATGACATGGCGCCGTTGCTGGAAGTCAAAGATCTGAAAAAGCATTTTAATACGCCCCGAGGACTGCTCCACGCGGTGGACGGCGTCAGCTTCACCGTGGAAAAGGGCCAGACCCTGGGTGTGGTGGGCGAGTCCGGCTGCGGAAAGTCCACCCTGGGCCGCACGATCCTCCACCTGCTGGATCCCACGGCGGGCGTCATCCGCTTTGAGGGCAGGGACATTACCGTGGTCAAAAAGAAGGAGCTGCATGATCTGAGGCAGGATATGCAGATGATCTTTCAGGACCCCTTCTCCTCCATCAACCCCCGCATGACGGTGGGCCAGATCATCGGCGAGCCGCTGAACATCTACAAGCTCCACAAGGACAAGCAGGAGCACCGGGCCCATGTGCTGGAGCTGATGAGCACCGTGGGTCTTGCGGAGAACATGGAGAACAAGTATCCCCATGAGCTGGACGGCGGACGCCGTCAGCGCATCGGCATTGCCCGGGCCCTGGCGCTGAACCCTAAATTTGTGGTCTGCGATGAGCCTGTGTCCGCGCTGGATGTGTCCATTCAGGCGCAGATATTGAACCTGATGAAGGACTTGCAGAAGCAGCGTGAGCTGACCTATATGTTTATCACCCACGACCTGTCTGTGGTCAAGCATATCTCCGACCACATCTGCGTGATGTATCTGGGCACACTGGTGGAAAAGACCTCCGCCCAGGAGCTGTTCCGAAATCCCGTTCATCCCTACACCCAGGCGCTGCTGTCCGCCATTCCCCAGCCAAAGCTGGTGCAGAAGGAGCGCATCCTGCTCAAGGGCGAGATCTCCTCGCCCATCAACGTCAAGCCCGGCTGCCGCTTCGCGCCCCGCTGCCCCGGATGCAGGGGCGTTTGCAGGCAGCAGACGCCGGAGCTGAAGGAGACAGCCCCAGGGCACTTTGTGGCCTGCCACTTCGCTTAACACGCCGGCGGCGGAATCAAGTTTTAGAAAGGAAGCTGAACTAAGTTATGGTGATTGATTTCAATCTGCGTCCCCCCCTGGACGAATTCGTGGGCGAGTACAAATGCACGCCCAAGGATCTGGAAAATTATGAGAAAATTTATCCCAACTACCGCAAGATGCATGAGATCGTCAGCATCTCCATGGACGAGCTGTTTGCAGGCATGGACCGGGCGGGCATCGACATGGCCTTCTGCGCCTCCCAGGACACCGAGTCCATCGGCGGGACCAGGAAGGTCACCGGCGAGTTCGTGGCCGAGCTGTGCAAGAAGTATCCCCGCTACCAGGGCCTGTGCGGCGTCGATCCCCTCAAGGGCATGGAGTCCGTGCGGGAGCTGGAGCACTGCATCAAAGACCTGGGACTCAAGGGCGCCATCTTTTTCCCCTTTGAGTACCGCATCACCGCCGCCGACCGGCGGATGTACCCCTTCTACGCCAAGTGCGTGGAGCTGGACGTACCCTGCTGCCTCCACAGCAGCATGAGCTTTGCCGACGGCATCAGCATGTATTCCGGCCATCCCAAAAATCTGGATCAGGTAGCCTGCGACTTCCCCGAGCTGAAGATCGTGGCCATGAATCCCGGCTTCCCCTGGGTCAGCGAGCTGGTTGGCGTGGCCTGGCGCCACCCCAACTTCTATATCGCCACCTCCGCTGTCCGCGCCAAGTATTTCGGTGTGCCCAACTCCGGCTACGACGTGCTGCTGCACTACGCCAACAGCATTCTGGCCAACAAGATGATCTACGCCTCCAGCTGGCCCATCATTCCCTTCGAGCGCAACATTCAGGAGATGCGGGAGCTGCCCTTGAAGCCCGAGGTGCTGGAGAAGTGGCTGGGGGGCAACGCCGCCCGTCTGTTCAAGCTGGATGAGCCCGCCAAGGCGTGAGTGATGAGAAAGGAAGCTGCGTAATATGAGCAAAATTTTGGAGGGCGTCCGGGTACTGGATCTGGGCCGCATCATCTCCGCCCCCTACACGGCCATGATGCTGGCCGATATGGGCGCCGAGGTCATCAAGGTGGAGCGGGCTGGCGTGGGCGACGATATGCGTACGCTGGACGAGTTCGATTTTCCCGCCGTCAACCGTAACAAGAAGAGCGTCACCATCCAATTCCGCTCCGAGGAGGGCAAGGCCCTGCTCCGGGGGCTCATTGAGAAGAGCGACGTGCTGCTGGAGAATTTCCGCCCCGGCACCATGGAAAAGATGGGGTTCAGCTATGAGGAGATTCAGAAGATCAACCCCAGAATGATTGTCTGCTCCATCTCCGGCTTTGGACAGACCGGCCCGTACAGCAAGCGGGCGGCCTTTGACTCCATCATTCAGGCGGTCAGCGGCATTATGAGCGTCACCGGCACCGCCGATTCCGGCCCCTGCCGCATTGGTTCCCCTCTGCTGGACCACGCCAGCGGCCTGTTTGCCCTGTCCGGTATCCTGCTGGCCCTCTACGACCGGGAAAAGACGGGGAAGGGCCAGTATATCGACATCGGTATGCTGGACTGCGCCGTACCCATGCTGTTCACCCACATCCCCCATTATTCCGCCCTGGGCGTCATCGCCGGGCCGGAGGACACCAATGCCCCCACCTCCGTCCCCGCCCAGACCTATAAGGCCCAGGATGGGTATATCTATATCAACGGGGGAACGCCCAGCTTGTTCAAGTATATCCGTGAGATCATCGGCAGCGAGGAGCTGATGCAGGAGAAGTATATCAGCCAGGAGTACCGCAAGGAGCACCATGTGGAGGTCAACGCCATCGTGGCCGACTGGGTAGCACAGCATACGGTGGATGAGGTCATGGACCTGATGACCGCCGGGGGCGTGCCCGCTGGAATCGTGTCCACCATCGACCGCGTACTGCGCGACCCCCATGTGCTGGAGCGCAGGGATATTGTGGACATCGAGGTGGAGGGCCGCGGCCTGGTCAAATTCGGCGGAAACCCCATCAAGATGAGCGAACACCCGGTGGAGGAGTTCCGTCCCGCGCACAAGCTGGGCCAGGACAACGAGGACATTTACTGCGGCCTGCTGGGGCTCTCCAAGGAAAAGCTGGAGCAGCTGAAGGCCAACAAGGACATTTAAGACGGTGGGAGCCCCGTCCGCACCGCCGCGAGGAGAGACAGTATGGATCAGTTTGATGTGCTTTATGAGCGAATGGGCACCGGGAGCATCCGCTGGGACCGGGCCAAGGCCAAATTTGGGACGGACAAGGAGCTGCTGCCCCTGTGGATCGCCGACACCGATTTTCGGGCGCCGGAGGAGGTGGTGGAAGCCCTTCGGCGCCGGGCGGATCACGGCATCTTCGGCTACACCTTTGCCATGCCGGAATATCTGGAGAGCGTGGCCCGGTGGTACCGGCGCCGCCATGGGCTTGAGGCCAGGGCCGAGTGGATCGCCCCCACCTACGGGGTGGTGACCGCCCTCTACTTCACCATCCGGGAGCTTACGCGGCCCGGGGATAAGGTCATGATCATGACGCCGGCCTATGAGCCCTTTTTCGCCATCATCTCCAACCTGGACCGCCAGATCGCGGAGCTTGAGCTGAGCTATCACGACAACACCTACACCATTGATTTCAACGCGATGGAGCGGATGTTCCGGGAGGGAGTCAGGCTTCTGCTGTTCTGCAACCCCCACAATCCGGTGGGCCGGGTCTGGAAGCGGGAGGAGCTGGAGCAGGTAGCCCGGCTGTGCGCCAGGTACGGCGTATATCTGGCCTCTGATGAGATTCACGGCGATGTGGCGCTGTTCGGGAACCGGTATATCTCCATGGCCTCCTTTGAGCAGGTGCGGGAGCTGGTGGCGGTGTATACCTCCGCCGGGAAGGGGTTCAGCATGACGGGGCTGCACACCTCCAATATGATCATCCCTGATCCCAAGCTCCGCGACCGCATCGCTGAGACGCTGCGCGGCGCCTGGATCATGAGCCCCAACCTCTTTGGGCTGGAGGCCACCAGGGTGGCCTACGAGCAGTGCGAATACTGGCTGGATGAGGAGATCGCCTATCTGGAGGGCAATTCCCGCTTTGTGACGGATTTCCTGGCCAAAGAGCTGCCGGAGGTCACCGCCGCGGAGCATGAGGCGACCTATCTGATGTGGCTGGACTTCCACAGGCTGGGCCTGTCCGACGAGGAGCTGGTACGCCGCATGACGGAGGTGTGCCGCCTGGGGCTGGGAGTGGGAAGCCACTACGGGGCGCAGTTCGGCCAGTTCCTGCGTCTGAACATCGGCTGCCCCAGGCAGCTTCTGGAGAAAGCCATGAAAGCTTTGTGCGCCATTCGATGAGTAAGAAAACCACCTCCGCCCGCATTGCGGGCAGGGGTGGTTTTTCAATTCCGCCGGGGTACTCCGCGCGGAAGGGAGCAACTCCGGCATGGCTCAGGGCCTCGTATTGACATGGGTGGTATAATGCGGATAGAAGAAAAGGGGGCGGGGACATGGAGAAAAACGGGAAGCGGGTCCTGGTGGCCATGAGCGGCGGGGTGGACTCCAGCGTGGCGGCGTGGCTGCTGAAGGAGCAGGGGTATGAGTGCGTCGGCGTCACCATGAAGCTGTTCGGCAATGAGGCGGTGGGGCTGGACAAGGGCCATCCCTGCTGCACTTTGGACGATGTGGAGGACGCCCGGGAGGTGGCCGGCCGAATGGGCATCCCCCACTATGTGTTCAATTTCTCGAATGACTTTGAGGAGAAGGTCATCCGCCGCTTTATCGACGCCTATGAGCGGGGGGAGACTCCCAATCCCTGCATCGCCTGCAACCGCTTTTTGAAATTCGGCCGGCTCCACCGCCGGGCGCGGGAGCTGAGCTGTGACTATATCGCCACCGGGCACTATGCGCAAATTCTGGGCGACGGAGCGGGGGGCTTTCGCATGACCAAGGCTGCGGACCTGAGTCGGGACCAGAGCTATGTGCTGTATCCCATTCCCCGGGAGCAGCTGGCGTGGACCCTGTTTCCACTGGGTGGGCTGACGAAAACAGAGGTGAGGGAAATCGCCCGGCGGGAGGGCTTTGTCAACGCCCGGAAGCACGACAGCCAGGACATCTGCTTTGTCCCAGACGGGGACTACTTGGCTTTTATGGAGCGCCACACGGGGAAAACCTACCCCGAGGGGGACATCATTGACCAGAGCGGCAAGGTGGTGGGACGCCATCGGGGCGCGGCGGGGCTCACCATCGGCCAGCGGCGGGGGGTGGGGGTGTCCTCGTCCGGGCGCATCTACGTGTGCTCCAAGTGCATGGCGGACAACACCGTTACCGTGGGGCCGGAGGAGGCGCTTTACTCCACCGGCTGCATTGCAAAGGATTGGAATTGGCTGACCGCCCCGCCCACCGAGGCGTTTGGCGCGCTGGCCAAAACCCGATATCGCCAGACGGAGCAGCCGGTGACGGTGGTCCCGGAGGGAGACCGGGTGCGGCTGGAATTTGTCCGGCCGCAGCGGGCGGTGACGCCGGGACAGGCGGCGGTGGTGTACCATGAAAGCGGCGCCGTGCTGGGCGGCGGCACCATTGCGGAAGCGGTGAAAGGACCTTGATTCGGCAGAAAGAGAGGGTCAGGTTTCGGATTTCCGGCGCGGTAGGACACGCGCTCATCATCCAGGAACAGCCCGCCGCCCAACAGCCCGTTTTTGCATAAGCTTGCGGCATATGCTTTTTCCATGGTGATCCCTCCCTCAAAAATAGAATAATTCCTCGAATTTCTGATCCAGCGCCACGCACAGGATCAGGGCCAGCTTGGCGGTTGGGTTGAACTGCCTCGTTTCGATGGAGCTGATGGTGTTGCGGGATACGCCCACCAGCTGGGCCAGCTGGGCCTCCAGCTCCACAAAGTCCCGATTGTTGTTTTCTTCCCGGCTTTTCGCCAGAATTTCATCTTTATCCATGGCGTGAACCTCCCAAATCATAATACCAAGTTTACTTGTCAGCAGATTCGCCAAGAAAACTTTGCAAGTATGCACAACGCATCAACCAAGCCGCACGACTTACAGATCCAAGCACGGCCCGCCTCCGCACCGGGAGCAGACGGTCCGGCACGGAGGCGCAGGCCAATCGGCCCACCCCTGCCCAACGACGAGACACCGGCGGCAGCGCAAATGGAGGCGCCAGCGTCGAAAGCCGCACGCGCCGGAAGGATATGAGCCCAGGTGCGTATAGGGCTCTCCCGTAAAAGGGGTACATAGGGGCGGCGCCCCTATGCGCGCTCTTTGGGTACTTTCTCTCGCGCGAGAGAAAGTACCCACCGGAGGGTGGAACCCTCAAGAAAGGGCGTCCAGGTAGGCCCCTACATCGAAGGGGTCCAACCGGCTGTCCTTTCGAAGATAGAGGGGGTGATGGGGATGCCCTGCCTTGGTCCGCTTCCCGGCGGAAAACCACCGGGCATTTCGCTTTTCGCCCACACAGATCATGTCGCGGACACATTGCGGGAGGTAATCTCTTTTCTCAATGACCGCCCCCCAGGCCGCCCATACCGCCGGGCTCCCGGCCTTGTCCAAGGACAGGGCGTAGTCAAACGCCCGCATATTTTCCGCGTGGAGCGCTGCGTTGCAGGATCTCTCCATGTCCTCAGGCCGAGTAGCCCGCTGGGCATAGACATTGAACATGATAAAGCTGTCGTAGCCGTTGTGAAGCGCCACACGCTCCACTGATTTGAGCGTGTTGTCCAGGTCGCCGGGAGCGGCGGTGGAGGGGTTCACTCCCACACAGATGAGAGGCTTCTTCCCCCGCGTCCCCAGGATGTAACGGTACTCTCCGTAGCGATTGGGCACGTAGAGCCATTTTGCAATATCATAGTCGGGAGAGGGAGCCAGGGCCGCCGCCAGGGCGTCGTCAAACCGGATCAGCTCCAACAGAGCGGTATCACCGTTTGGAATGTGCATAAAATCACCTCATTGGACATTTTATCACAAGAAATGCTGGAAAGGAAGTCCGACATAAGGACAAAACACCGTTGCGGCGGCTGGTACGATATGGTATCATAGTCAAAACGCAACATGCGGAGGTATATGATGGAACAGCGCGATGCCCGGTCCATGACCCCGGAACACCGTCACCGCATCGGAATGCGCATCATCAAGACGGTGGTCGCGGTGTTTTTGTGCGGTCTGCTGGCCTTTTTGCGGGACAAATCCGCCCTTTACTCCATGTTCGCCGCCCTTTTCTGTATTCAGAAATCGACGGGCAAGACCATTGAATCATCCATTAACCGTGTGCTGGGCACCCTGGTTGGCGGCGTGGTAGGGGTGCTGACGGTATATGCCATGGACACTCTGAATATCCTACACATCGATCTGCTGCGGTATCTGCTGCTGTCCCTGCTGCTGATCCCCATCATTGAATTTGCCCTGTTCATCAAAAAGCCGGACATTGCGGGGATGGCCTGTATGGTGGTCATGTGCCTGGTGGTGGACCCGGGCGACAAGCCCGCCGTCTACTCCATTGAACGACTGTTTGAAACATCGGTGGGGGTGGTGCTGGCCTGTGGAATTGATGTGCTGCTGCCCCATCAGCCGGTTCCGCAGCCTGCGGAAGAAAGCGCCCCCCAGGAAAGCGGAGAGGCTAAGGAGGAGAAACGGTGATCTATCGGGACATTCACGCCGCCCGGTTCATCGCCCGGCCCAACCGGTTCATCGCCCGGGTGGAGGTGGACGGCAAGGAGGAGACCGTCCACGTGAAGAATACCGGGCGGTGTAAAGAGCTTTTGCTTCCCGGCTGTACCGTCTATCTGGAGGGGAGCGACAACCCTCAGCGCAAAACGAGGTTCGATCTGGTGGCGGTGGAGAAGGTCCGGCCCGGCCGCCCGCCCCTGCTAATCAACATGGACTCCCAGGCTCCCAACAGGGTGTTTGGGGAGTGGATGAAGGCTGGAAAGGGGGTGGAGCTGGGTCTGCCACAGCCCGCTTTGCTGCGTCCGGAGACAACCTGGGGGAATTCTCGTTTTGATTTCTACTGGGAGGAATCAGGAGCGGGCTGGAAAGGGTTTATAGAGGTGAAGGGATGCACTCTGGAGGAGGACGGTTTGGCTCTGTTCCCCGACGCCCCCACCGAGCGGGGCGTGAAGCATCTGCGGGAGCTCATCGCCTGCCGTGAGGCGGGGTACGAGGCGGCGGTGTGCGTGGTCCTCCAGATGGAGGGCATGACCGCCTTTTCCCCCAACGACCGCACCCATCCGGAATTTGGCGCGGCCCTGCGGGAGGCCCGTCAGGCCGGGGTGAAGGTGCTGGCGGTGGAATGCGCCGTTACGACCGGCAGCCTGACCATGACAAGACCCGTTCCGGTGCGGCTGTAAAGGAGAGGCCCATGACGCAAAAATACATAGACGGTCTGATGGCGCTGGTTATTGCCCAGGCCAGGACCATCAAAATACCGGTTTCCCAGGAAATTGCGCCCCATGTCCGGCTCAACCGCCGGGCCCGGACCCGGTTCGGCTGCTGCATCCGCAGGGAGGGGCGCTATACCATCGAGCTGTCCGCTCAGCTGGCGGAGCAGGGGAGCGAGGACGCCATCCTCCAGGTGCTGGCCCATGAGGTGCTCCACACCTGCTATGGCTGCTCCAACCACGGTGCGCGCTGGAAGGGCTATGCCCAGCGGATGAACAGCATCTACGGCTACCGCATCCGCCGCACGGACAATTATGAGGAGCTGGGTATCGAGGACCACCGGCCTGTGCGCTATTATGTGGTGTGCGCCAAATGTGGGCGGCGCATCCCCCGGATGAAGCGCTCCCCACTGGTGGACCATCCGGAGCGTTACCGCTGTACCTGCGGCGGCGCTCTTCGGGTGGAGGACGCGGAAAGCGGTCAGGAAGAAATCGGAAAAATGTGAAAACGGGAGGCGTTTGCCCCCCGTTTTCATATGTTCTGACTGAAAAACGGAGGAAAAACCCTGTATTTTTGTTCAGAAAACCTTTGACTTGAAGCGGAAAGCAGGATATACTTTCCGTGAAGGCTGAAAAAGCCAAATAATACCAGTTTCTTTGCTTGGAAACGTTTTCAGACCCGCCGCCGACCGGGCGGTGCCACCGGATTTGAAAGGAGATTCATATAATGGATATCAAACAACGGATGCAGGAGCTGTCCCAGGCCAAGTATAGCAGGGAGCTGGCCCAGTGCGGCGGCGAGCAGCTGTACCATGTGCTGCTTCAGCTGAGCCAGGAGCTGGCCCAGGCCCGCCCCGCCCCCGCCGGGGAGCGGAAGCTGTACTACTTCTCCGCCGAGTTCCTGATCGGCAAGCTGCTGAGCAACAATCTGCTGGCTCTGGGCATTTTCGACGAGGTGTCCAAGGTGCTGGCCGAGTGCGGCCACACCCTGTCCGCGGTGGAGGACGTGGAGCCTGAACCCTCTCTGGGCAACGGCGGCCTGGGCCGTCTGGCGGCCTGCTTCCTGGACTCCATCGCCGCCCTGGGGCTGAACGGCGACGGCGTGGGCCTCAATTACCACTACGGCCTGTTTGAGCAGCGGTTCCACCGGAGCCACCAGTATGAGCAGCCCAACCCCTGGATTGAGGACGAGAGCTGGCTGATTCCCACCGGAGTCGAGTTTGAGGTGCCCTTCGGCTTCGGCGGTGTGAAGGCCAGGCTTTTGGACATCGCCGTCCCCGGCGCGCACAGCGGCATCGCCAACCGCCTGCACCTGTTCGATGTGGAAAATCCCGCCCCCGCCCCCGCGGACGGCATCGACTTTGATAAGAGCGATCTGCCCGCCCGGCTCACCTCCTTCCTGTACCCCGACGACAGTGACGAGGCGGGACGGCTGCTCCGGGTGTACCAGCAGTATTTTATGGTGTCCGCCGGCGCCCAGCTCATTTTGAAGGAGCTGGAGGAGCGGGGCTTCGATCCCCGCACCATCAGCGATCATGTGGCCATCCAGATCAACGACACCCACCCCTCCATGGTCATCCCCGAGCTGGTCCGCCTGCTGACTGCCCGCGGCCTCAGCATGGACGAGGCGGTGGCGCAGGTGTCCAGGACCTGCGCCTACACCAACCACACCATCCTGGCCGAGGCCCTGGAGAAGTGGCCCCTGACCTTCATCGAGAAGGTGGCCCCTCAGCTGGTGCCCATTATCCGCGAGCTGGACGCGCGGGCCAAGGCCGCCCACTCCGATCCCCGGGTGGCCATCATCCAGGGCGGCGCGGGCCGGGAAGTGGTCCATATGGCCCATATGGACATCCATTACGGCTATTCCGTCAACGGCGTGGCGGCGCTCCATACCGACATCCTGAAAAACTCTGAGCTGAAGCCCTTTGCCGACATCTACCCCGCCAAGTTCAACAACAAGACCAACGGCGTCACCCTGCGGCGCTGGCTGGAGGTGTGCAATCCTCAGCTGGCCTCCCTGCTGGACGAGTGCGTGGGCACGGAGTGGCGCACCGACCCCACCCGGCTGAACAAGCTGATGGACTACTACAACGACAGCGCCGTGCTGGACCGGCTGCTGGAGATCAAGGCGGCCAACAAGCGCCGCGCGTCGGACCTGTTCATCCGGGACCAGTACGGCATCCGTTTGGACCCGGAGGCCGTGTTCGACATCCAGGTCAAGCGCCTGCATGAGTACAAGCGCCAGCAGATGAACGCGCTGTATGTGATTCACAAGTATCTGGAGATCAAGGCGGGCAGGATTCCAGAGCGCCCCGTCACCGTCATCTTCGGCGCCAAGGCCGCCCCGGCCTACGTGATGGCCAAGAACATCATCCACCTGATTTTGTGCCTGCGCCGTCTGATTGAGAACGATCCCCAGGTGCGCCCCTGGCTCCATGTGGCCATGGTGGAGAACTACAACGTCACCTGGGCGGAGCGGATCATCCCGGCCTGCGACATCTCCGAGCAGATTTCCCTGGCGTCCAAGGAGGCCAGCGGCACCGGCAACATGAAGTTCATGGCCAACGGCGCGGTCACTCTGGGCACCCTGGACGGCGCCAACGTGGAGATCGCCGAGCTGGTGGGCCCGGACAACATCTACACTTTCGGCGCGGGCAGTAATTACGTCATCGAGCTGTACGACCAGAAGGCGAAGGACAGTTCCAAAGGCTACCAGTCGCGGGTCTACTACGAGCGCCCGGCGGTGAAGCCGCTGGTGGACTTCCTGCTCTCCCCCGTCATGACGGAGCTGGGCGATGAGGCGGCGCTGAAGGCCTTGCAGAACGACATGATCAACAAGGACTGGTTCATGGCTCTGCTGGACGTGGAAGCGTATATCGCCGCCCGTGACCGTGCCATCGCGGACTATGGCGACCGCACCGCCTGGGCGCGGAAGATGCTGGTGAATATCGCCCGCAGCGGGTTCTTCTCCAGCGACCGCACCATCGCGGAATATAACCGGGACATCTGGAATCTGAAGTAAGCTGAGGCCGCCCCCACTCGCTGAGTGGGGGCGGTTTTTTTCAAATCTTAAATTGCGCGCGGCCCTTTTTGGGTGTATACTATTCATAGAAGGGGGCGCTCTGCCCCTGAACAAGCTGAGTAGGAGGAATACATATGCGCTACAATATTACAGGTGAGCCCATGCCCGTGGTCATCTGCGACGTGGAGGCCAACGAGTCCATGATTACCGAAAAGGGGTCCATGGTCTGGATGTCCCCCAATATGGAGATGCAGACCAGCGCGGGCGGCATCGGCAAGGCTTTTGGCCGGATGTTCTCCGGCGAGTCCATGTTCCAGAACATCTACACCGCCAAGGGCGGCCCGGGTATGATCGCCTTCGCGTCCAGCTTTCCCGGCTCCATCCGGGCGGTGGACATCACCCCGGACCGGCCCGTTGTGGTACAGAAGTCCGGCTTCCTGGCCTCTGAGGCGGGGGTGGAGCTGTCCGTGTTTTTCCAGAAGAAGGGAATGGCGGGCTTCTTCGGCGGCGAGGGCTTCATCTTGCAGAAGCTCAGCGGCCACGGCACCGCGTTTTTGGAGATCGACGGCTCCGCCGTGGAGTACGACCTCCAGCCGGGGCAGCAGATCATCGTCGACACCGGAAACCTGGCCATGATCGACTCCACCTGCACCGTGGACGTGCAGTCGGTGAAGGGAGTCAAAAACGTGCTGTTCGGCGGCGAGGGGATATTTAACACCGTGATTACCGGTCCGGGCCGGGTGGTGCTCCAGACCATGCCCATCAGCAACTTTGCCGGGGCCGTCGCGTCGGTCCTGCCCTCGAAATAAATCAGAAATCCCCGCCGGAAGGCGGGGATTTCTCATGCTCAGCACTTTTGCTGGAGAAAGGACACAATGGGCTGGATGTACTTTGGGTCGGAAATGTCGTAGGAGCTGGCAATGGCGTTTTGGAACGCTTTGTCTTCCGGGGTTTTGGCCTCTTTGCGGGTCATGGCCCAGGCGGCGAACTTCATCATGGCGCGGTCAACTCCGCCCATCTTCTCGTAGCACAGCCCGGCTTGCAGATAGAAGTGGGGGATGGTCTTTTGCTCCTCCGTGGTGAGGTTCTGGGCCCATACCTTCTGGATTTGATCCTCAGCCTCGTTGGGCATGGCCCCGGTGGCGAACACCACCAGCTTTTTCGCGCCTCGCTGGGTCAGCAGCTTTTGGGCCTTTTTCCAGCCGTCAAAGCTTCCGGCGTGGAGGCGGCTGCCGAACACCACCGCGCCGTATTGGGACAGGTCTGCGGGGGCGTCTTTCAGGGCGTGGACGGGGCAGTCCAGCGCTTTCCCGATGAGTCCGGCATAGCGCTGGGTAAATCCGGTCCAGCTGTTGTAAAGTACGATTGCATCATTTTCCATGGCTGCTCTGCTCCTTTTCCTGCTTCAAAAATGCCTGATAGGCTTCCGCCTGCCAGGCATATATCTCGTCCGCCTGGATACCCGGATCGGAGACGGAGAAAATGGCCCCCAGGCCGATGGTGTAGATGATCATGTTCAGATGGAGCCTCCGGGCGGCCTCCAAGCTCAGGCCCAGCTCCCCGGCAATGGCCTCCGCCATGGCGGGGCTGGCTTCGGCGCGGTACAGGTCGTCCAGGCTGGCTACCCCCTCCCTGGGGCAGAGGGCGAACAGCTTGAACAGCTCCGGCTCTTCCCGGGCCAGGCGGACATATGCCTGACCTGTGGCCTGAAAGCTGCCGTCTGTCTGAGCCAAGGTTTCGTGTACAAAGTCCCGTACCCTGGCATACACATCCCGGCGCAATCCGTCCATGTTCTGGCAGTAGCTGTAAATGGGCTGGACGGAGCACCCCAGCCGGACGGCGATGGGGTTCACCTGAACCCGCTCCATACCGCCCTCCCGTGCCAGCTGGAAAGCGGTTTCCACGACCATTTCCTTGGTGATTTTCTGTTTCGGCATAGGATCACCTCACATAAATATTTTATATAATCAATTTATATAAGTTAATTATATCAGTCTGTCCAGTTGTTGTCAAGAATAAAAGTCCCGGCGGACGAATCCGCCGGGACTTCTGCCTCATGTCGTAACCAACAGTGAAATGACAAAAGGGGATACACTCATACAGAACAGGCTGAAAACCGCTATGAGAATATTCTTCCGATATTCCCGTTCCTCCTTCTGCTGTACAATTCCTTTTACGCAGTCAAGCAAATTGAACACAAACAAAATAGGCCAAAGCCAGCAGGTATACATTAGAAACACACAGATGACAGAGAAAAGCGTTTTCATGAGGACCTCGCAGGAGGGTGGTCAGTTCTTCAGCCCCTCCGCCCAGGCGGAGTACCGCGCCACCTTGTCGGCGCAGTCGGCCTGGCTGGCGCCCTGGGCGAGTATGTACACCTTGACCTTGGGCTCGGTGCCGGAGGGCCGCACGATGACGGAAGTGCCGTCCGCCAGCTCGTAGCGCAGCACGTTGGAGCCGGACAGCTCCATGGTGGTCTTGGCCCCGGTGGCGGCGTCCACCACGGACCCGTCCTTGTAGTCCTTCCAGGTCTTGACAGCCTCGCCGCCGATTTCCTTGGGCGGGTTGGCGCGCAGGTTTGCCATCAGGTCGGCCATCTTCTTCAGGCCGTCCAGGCCGGGCATCACCAAGTTCAGGGTGCGCTCGCCGTAGTTGCCGTACTTCTCATACAGCGCCATCAGGGCGTCATACAGGGTCATGCCCTTGCCGGCATAGTAGGCCGCCATCTCGGTCATGGCCACGGCGGCGGTGACGGCGTCCTTGTCCCGGACGTAGTCGCCCAGCATGTAGCCGTAGCTCTCCTCGTAGGACATGATGACATTGCCCTCGCGGCCGCCTTCCAGCTGGTCCTTCTTCTGGGCCAGGAACTTGAAGCCTGTGAAGGTGTCGAAGCACTTCAGGCCGTTGACCTCGGCCACCTTGCGGGCCATCTCGGTGGTGACGATGGTCTTGAGGGCCACGGGGTTGACAGGCATCTTGCCGGTGCGCTGCTTGGCGCCGATGAGATAGTCCAGCAGCAGCACGCCGGTCTGGTTGCCGGTGAGCACCTTGAACTCATCGCCAGCCCGGACCATCAGGCCCACCCGGTCGGCGTCGGGGTCGGAGCCCAGGATGAAGTCCGCGCCCTCCTTGTTGGCCAGATCAACGGCCAGATAGAAGCCCTCGGGGTTCTCCGGGTTGGGGGAGGCCACGGTGGGGAAATTGCCGTCGATGACCATCTGCTCGGGGACGCAGATGACGTGTTTCATACCCAGGCGCTTGAGCGCTTCCGGAATCAGCTTGTGGCCGGTTCCGTGGAAGGGGGTGTACACCATCTTGAAGGTGTCCGCCACCGCGTCCACCACCGCCTGGTCGTTGACCTGCTCCATGACGTTCTTGAGGAACTTCTCGTCCGTCTCCTCACCCATGATGGTGATGAGCCCGTCGGCCACCGCCTTGTCATAGTCGGCCACCTTCACATCGAACACGTCGGACTCCCGCATGATCTTGGCCACCTCGTCGGCGTGGTTGGGAGGCAGCTGGGCGCCGTCGGACCAGTAGACCTTATAGCCGTTGTACTCCTTGGGGTTGTGGCTGGCGGTGATGTTGATGCCCGCGATGCAGCCGTACTCCCGGATGGCGAAGGACAGCTCGGGGGTGGGGCGCAGGGACTCGAACAGCCGCACGGGAACGCCCGCCGCGGCCATGATGCAGGCGGCCTCCCTGGCAAAAACGTCGGAATTGTTCCGGCAGTCAAAGCAGATGGCCACGCCCTTCTTGACCGCCTCAGGCCCCTCGTTCAAAATGACGTTGGCGAAGGCCTGGGTGGCGTGGCGGATGACGTGGATGTTCATGCGGTACAGGCCCACGCCCATGGTGCCGCGCAGTCCGGCGGTGCCAAACTCCAGCTGGGAGAAGAAGCGGGACTCGATCTCCTTCTCGTCCCCGGCGATGGCGGTCAGCTCCGCCTTTTCCGTCTGATCCAGGGCAGGGGAGCTCAGCCACTGCTCATACGCTTTTTTGTAGTCCATTGGTCCATTCCTCCTGATATAATAAAATTGTCTGAACGCGAATTTGGGGCTGCTGCTGGGCAGTTTGCCGGAAAACACGGGTCTGCCGAAGCGATATATGGAAATTATACCATATCGAAACGGAAAAGACAATTCAATTTGCATTTTTTTCTGTGAGGCTGTATAATATCTGATATTTCAACGGAGTAAAGGAGTAAAGCCTATGCTTACCACCGTCATTCCCCAGGGGTACGCCCCCCTGTTGAACCTGTACGACACCCAGAAGGCCATCGGCCTGCTCAAGCGCCTTTTTGAGGACGACCTGGGCGGCTCCCTTAACCTGCGCCGTGTGTCCGCGCCGCTGTTTGTGGAGGCGTCCACCGGCTTGAACGACGACTTGAACGGCGTGGAGCGCGCCGTGTCCTTTGACGTGCCCGACGCGGGCCGGGACGCCCAGGTGGTTCACTCCCTAGCCAAGTGGAAGCGTCTGGCCCTGCACCGCTACCAGTTTTCCGTGGGCGAGGGGCTTTACACCGACATGAACGCCATCCGCCGGGACGAGGAGCTGGATAACCTCCACTCCGTCTACGTGGACCAGTGGGATTGGGAGAAGGTCATCGCCCCCCGGGACCGGAATGTGGACTACTTAAAGGGCGTGGTAAAGACCATCGTCGGCGCCCTGGCCAACACCCAGCAGACCCTGCGCTCGGTGTACCCCCAGCTGACCACCCTGCCGCTGATTGACCGGGAGGTGTCCTTCGTCACCGCCCAGGAGCTGGAGGACCTGTGGCCCGAGCTGTCCCCCAAGGAGCGGGAGGATGCCTGGGTGAAGGACCACCCAACCACCTTTCTCATGGGCATCGGCGGGGCGCTGAGGTCCGGAAGGCCCCACGACGGCCGTGCTCCCGACTATGACGACTGGGCGCTGAACGGGGATATTCTGGTGTGGAACTCCCTGCTGGGCCGCGCCTTTGAGATCTCCTCCATGGGTATTCGGGTGTCCCCGGAGTCTTTGGACCGGCAGCTCACTGTTTCCGGCCGTGATGAGCGCCGGGAGCTGCCCTTCCACAAGGCGCTGCTGGCGGGAGAGCTGCCCCTGACCATCGGCGGCGGCATCGGACAGAGCCGGGTGTCCATGTTCCTGCTGGGCAAGGCCCACATCGGCGAGGTCCAGGCGTCCATCTGGGACCCCCGCACGTTAGAGGCCTGTAAAGAGGCGGGGGTCATCCTGCTGTAAAGGGGGTAGAATCATGGAGGATAAAAAAGAGGGCCTGAGCGCGGGCAGCGCGGCAAAGGCAGGCATCAGCTTCGGAAGCGCCCTGGCCATGGTTATCAGCTATACCACCTGGCGCTCGGTGGGCTGGGCCATCATTCACGGCCTCATGAGCTGGGTGTATGTGATCTACTTCATCCTGAGATATTGAACCAAACGCGCCCCGCTCAATCGAGCGGGGCGCGCTTTTATGCTTCGTCAGCCTCCAAATGATACCCCAGCCGCCGCACCGCCTCGATGCGCACGTTGGAGCCGATGCTGTTCAGCTTTTTCCGCAGAAAGCCCACATACACCTCCACATGGTTCTCCACGGCGTTGGAGTCATACCCCCACACCCGGGCCAGGATGGTCTCCTTGGGCAGGTTGCGGCCCTTGGCCTGCATGAGGCAGCGCATGACATCAAACTCCCTGGCCGACAGCCGCACCCACTTCTCCCCGCAGGCCAGGGTGCAGGAGTCCAGGTCCAGCGCCGTGTTGCCAAAGCGCAGCTCGTCCACCTGACCGCCCTGGCGGCGCAGCAGAGCCCCCACACAGGCCAGCAGCTCACGGGTGTCAAAGGGCTTGGTCAGGTAGTAATCCGCCCCGGCGTTCAGCCCCTCCACCCTGTCCTCCAGCTGGTCGCGGGCGGTGAGCATGAGAATGGGGGCCGCGCACCGCTCAGAGCGCAGCCGCCGGGCCGCCTGCCAGCCGTCCAGCACCGGCAGCATCACGTCCAGGATGATGAGGTCGTACACCCCCAGCAGGGCGTGCTGCACCCCCGTCTCGCCGTCGTAGGCGTTTTCCACCTGATACCCCCGGTCCTCCAGCAGCGCCCGGAGGGAGCCGGCCAGGGGTTTGTCGTCCTCTATGATGAGAATGTTCACAGCGGCTCCCTCCTCAATTGATGTGTGCTCAGCGTTCCGCCATGCCCGCGCACAGCTGATACAGGGTGGTCACCCCCGCGCCGGTGGCCCCGGCGGTCTGATACTCCCGGCGGGGACGGTCCACCCAGGAGGTGCCCGCGATATCCATATGGACCCAGGGGGTGTTTCCGGCGAAAGCGCCCACGAACAGGCCTGCGGTGATGGCTCCGCAGCCGTCGCTGGACTGGTTGCACAGGTCGGCAACCGGACTTTCGATCATCTTTTTGTATTCGGGGAAGGTGGGGAAGCGCCAATACTGCTCCCCGGCGCGGGCGGCGGCGTCCAGCAGGGCATTGCATAGAGCGTCGTCATTGGACACCAGCCCCGCCGTGAGGTGGCCCAGCGCGGCCACGCAGGCCCCGGTGAGGGTGGCGATGTCCACCACCTGGGCGGCGTTTTCCCTCTGAATGGCGTAGGTGACGGCGTCGGCCAGGATGAGCCGTCCCTCCGCGTCGGTGTTGTTGATCTGGATGGTCTTGCCGGACATGGAGGTGACGATGTCCCCGGGGACCATGCTCTCGGGGGAGATGCGGTTCTCCACCGCGGGAATCACCGCCGTCACGTTTACCGGCACCCGGTTCTGCGCCAAAGCCATCACCGCGCCGCACACCGCCGCAGCCCCCGCCATGTCGGAGCGCATCACCTTCAGGCCCGGACCGGTTTTGATGTTGTATCCGCCGGTGTCGAAGCACACTCCTTTGCCCACCAGGGCGATGGGCGGGGTTTCCTCCCTGCCGCCCCGCCAGCGCAGCACGATGAGCCGGGGCGGATGGGCGGCGCTGTCCCCCACGGCGTGGAAGGCCCCCATGCCCAGGGCGCGGGTCTGCTTTTTGCGTAGAATTTCCACTTCGACGCCTACCTGTTCCACCGCCTCGGCCATGGCCTGGGCCAGCAGGGCCGGGGTGAGCAGATTCACCGGCCGGTTGGTCAGGTCACGGGCGAAGCACACGGCCCGGGTCACCGCCTCCGTCTCCCTGAGCACGGCCTCGGCGTCCATGCCCTCGGTTCCGGCGATGTAGAGGGTGAAGGGCTTGTCCTCCCGTTCCTTCCAGCACTCCGGGCGGTAGCAGGCCAGCTCCGCCCCCTGGGCCGCGGCGGCCAAGCCCTGGGCGCCCAGCGCCTGCTTTATCCCGGTCACATCCAGCAGCAGGGACTGGGCCCCCAGCTCCCGGACGGCCTTCACCGCCTTGGCGGCCCCCCGGCGGGCGGTCTCCGCCGTGGCGTCCTTTCCCAGGTTTACCACCAGGGCGTGGTCCGGCCCCACCGCCCGCAGGGTCAGGGGGGCGCAGTCCCCGCCGCGCTCCATGACAAACCGCCAGTCGGTACGCTCCTGATTCCAAATCTTTACCATGTTGTGCTCCTCTCCTCCCAGGGGCCGAAGGGACCCCACATTCCAGGCCATTCTATCGCCTTTTTCTCCCGTTGGCAAGGCCCTGGGCAAAAAATGCGGGAAAGAGAGCGGAAAAAGACGGTGTTTCTTTTTCCTGCCGGTCATGCTATAATAAATGCTCCGATCAACAAAAGAAAGTAGGCGAGAGCATGATTTCATTTGCCAGCGACTATATCGCGGGGGCGCACCCTCAGGTGCTGAAACGGCTGGTGGAAACCAACCTGGAGCCCCTCCCCGGCTACGGGGAGGACCCCTACTGCGCCGCCGCCAAGGAAAAGATCCGGGCGGCCTGCGGCTGCCCCCAGGCTCAGGTGGAGCTGCTGACCGGCGGTACCCAGACCAATCAGATCGTCATTTCCACCCTGCTGCGGGACCATGAGGGCGTGGTGGCGGCGAAAACCGGCCACGTCAGCACCCACGAGGCGGGGGCCGTCGAGCACGCCGGGCACAAGGTGCTGGAGCTGCCCCAGACCGGCGGCAAGCTGCGCGCGGATACCCTGCGGGAGTATATCGAGAGCTTCTACGGCGATGAGAACCACGAGCACATGGTGTTCCCGGGGATGGTGTATATCTCCCACCCCACGGAGTTCGGCACCCTCTACACCAAGGCGGAGCTGGAGGAGCTGGCAAAGGTGTGCCGGAGCTGCAGCATGCCGCTGTACCTGGACGGGGCCCGGCTGGGCTACGGCCTGATGAGCGGGGAGAGCGACCTGACCCTGGAGGACATCGCCCGGCTGTGTGACGTGTTCTACATCGGCGGCACCAAGGTGGGGGCGCTGTGCGGCGAGGCGGTGGTGTTCACCCGGAACAACCGGCCCGCTCACTTTGTCAACGCCATCAAGAAGCGTGGCGCCCTGCTGGCAAAGGGCCGCCTGCTGGGGGTGCAGTTCGACGCGCTGTTCACCGACGGGCTGTACTTCGAGCTGAGCCGCCACGCCATGGAGATGGCGCGGGAGCTGAAAGCCCTGTTCCACGAGAAGGGCGTGAAGTTCTACCTGGAGTCCCCCACCAATCAGCAGTTCGTCATCCTGTCCAGCGACAGGATCGAAGAGCTGAAACAGAACGTGACGTTCAGCTTCTGGGAAAAGTACGACGCCCGGCACACCGTCATCCGCTTCTGCACCAGCTGGTCCACCACCCCGGAGGACCTGGCTTACCTGCGCTCCGTCCTCTGAGAAAAACCGGTTGCCAGCGGCGGAAAATTGTGGTATATTGGCCTTAGTTCGGTACAGGCTTACCGCAGAGCAGGAGTGAACAAATTGAACATCCACGAATCCGCAGAAAATTATCTGGAGGCCATCCTGGCCCTGGGGGAAAAGGGGCCGGTGCGGTCCATCGACGTGGCCCAGCACCTGAATTTCTCCAAGCCCAGCGTCAGCCGGGCCATGAGCCTGCTCCGGGAGGGGGGCTTTGTGGTCATGGACCAGGGGGGCTTCCTCACCCTCACCGACGAGGGGCTGGAGATCGCCCGGCGCATCTATGAGCGGCACCTGCTGCTCACCAAGTGGCTCATCCACCTGGGGGTGGACGAGAAGGTGGCCGCCGAGGACGCCTGCCGCATCGAGCACGACTTGAGCGTGGAGTCCTTTGACGCCCTCCGGGCGCACATCAACAAGGACATGGGAATCGAATGAACAAAACCGCCGCTTCTCAGCGGCGGTTTTGCACTTCTCCGGCGATGCTTTTGGAAAACAGGGTGCGCACCTCGTCCAGGTCCCCGGTCTGACCCAGCGCCCACATCAGCTTGGTGACGGCGGCCTCGGTGGTCATGTCCCAGCCCTGGATGACCCCCTCCGCCAGGGCCTTCTGCCCCGCCTGGTAGAGGTAGAAGTTGCTGCTCTCGTACAGGCATTGGCTGCACACCACCACCGCCATCCCCGACTGGGCGGCGGCGTGGAGCTTTTCGATCAGGTTGCGGCGGATAAAGTGGAGCCCGCCCGCGCCAAAGGCCTCGATCACCACGCCCCGGTAGTGCATCGACAGCAGCATGTCAAAGACCTCCGGGTCCAGCCCCGGGGTCAGCTTGATGAGGAATACGGCCTCACACAGCTTGTCCCGCAGCACGCAGGGGCCGTCGGTGGGCGGAATGGCGTCATCCCGGATGGTGAGTCCCGCGCCGTTCACCTGGGCCACCAGGGGCCAGTTCACGCTGTCGAAGGCGCCGAAGGCGGTGGTGTGGGTTTTGACGGCCCTGCAGCCCAGCATGACCCGCCGGTCAAAAGCCAGAAACACCCCCGGACGGCCCGACGCGGCCATGGCAAAGGCGGTGCGCAGGTTGTCTAGCCCGTCGGTGAGGGGATGCTCGATGGGCAGCTGTGCCCCGGTGAGCACCACCGGGACGGGGATGTTCCGCACCATGTAGCTGAGCACGGAGGCGGTGTAGGCCATGGTGTCGGTGCCGTGGGAGACCACAATGCCGTCAAAGCCGTTCCGGGCCTCATAGACGCTTTGCGCGATGAGCCGCCACTCCTCCGGCTGGATGTTGGACGAGTCTAAGTGAAGGATGTCACGGACGGTCAGATCGTAGCTGTCGGGCAGCCCGCCCAGGTAGTGGGACAGGGCCGCACCGTCCAAGCCGGGGGCCAGCCCCTCGTCGGTGAGCCGGGAGGCGATGGTGCCTCCGGTGGTGAGCAGTAAAATGCGTTTCATGGGACGCCTCCTTGTAAACGGTAAAATTAGTATACTTTATGACAGTTTGCTTTGCAAGTATATTGTCAGCTTCCGGGAATACTGTTATACTGAATCAAAAGAATTCTCAACAGGGGGACGATTTTATGAAATATGACCTTCTCATCGTGGGCGGAGGCCCCGCGGGGCTCACCGCCGCCATTCACGCGCGCGCGAGGAACAAGTCTGTGCTGGTCATTTCCAACGACCCCGCTGCCTCTCCGCTGGCCAAAGCTCCGGGGATGGCCAACTACCCCGGCCTGCCGGGGGTGACGGGCAAAGAGCTGGTGGAGCGGCTTTTGACCCAGGCGAAGGATTTAGGCGCGGAGTTCAAGCAGGGCCGGGCCCTGTCCGTCATGCCCATGGGCAAATCGGTGATGGTGTCGGTGGGCAGCGACTTTGCGGAGGGCTCTGCGGTTATCCTGGCCGTGGGCGTTTCCCGGGCTGCGCCGCTCAAGGGTGAGGCCGAGCTGCTGGGCCGGGGCGTGAGCTACTGCGCCACCTGTGATGGGATGCTTTACCGCAATAAGTCCGTGGTCTGTGCCGGAGACGCCCCCAACTTCGAGGAAGAGGTGGAGTTTCTGCGGTCCATCGGCTGTCAGGTGGCGGTGAAGCGGCTGGCGGGGCTGTCCATCCTGGGGACGGAGCAGGTGACCGGCGTGCGGGACGCTAAGGGGGAGGAGACTCCCTGCGACGGCGTGTTCCTGCTGCGCTCGTCCATCGCGCCCGCCCAGCTGGCCCCCGGCCTGGAGCTGGAGGCGGGTTATATCAAAGTGGACGGGCACATGGCCACCAACCTGCCCGGCGTATACGCGGCCGGGGACTGTACCGGACAGCCCCTCCAGCTGGCCAAGGCGGTGGGCCAGGGGCAGGCGGCGGCCCATTTCGCCCTGGAGCAGTTTTCCTGATTTCCGGGAACTTTCCTAATTTTTCGTGAACTTCGCTTTCCTGTATTGAAATTTTCTCCGAAAGATGATAACATAGGAATATCACAGGGGGATGCCCCTAATACCAAGTAAGGAGTGATCAAACATGGTCAAGGTTATCATGGGCCTGAAGGGCACGGGTAAGACCAAGCAGATGATCGATCTCATCAACACAGCGGTGGATACGGAGCACGGCAACGTGGTTGCCATCGCCCACAATTCCAAGCTGAACTATAAAATCAACTATAAGATCCGTCTGGTGGACACCTCTGACTATAGCATCCCCAACTACGATACCCTCCGGGGCTTCCTGTACGGCCTGTACGCCAGCAATTACGATATTACCCACGTGTTCATCGAGAGCCTGAACAAGCTGGTCCCCACCGTGGGCAACGAGGATGTGGAGCCCTTCCTGGCCTTCCTGGACGACTTCTCCCAGAAGACCGGCATCAAATACACCATCTCCATCAGCGAGGATGCGGAGAAGGCCAGCGACGGCGTCAAGAAGTATTTCTAAATATCGCATACCATGTTGAGATCGGGCGGGCTGCGGCCCGCCCGGTTTTTATTTTGAACAGGAGGGAATCATATGGACTGTACCCAAGCCATCCGCGCCCGGCGGAGCATCCGAAAGTTCAAGCCCGGCGTCTCCATCCCAAGGGCGGATGTGGAGACCATGCTGGAGGCGGCTATGATGGCCCCCAGCGCCCGCAATACCCGCCCCTGGGAGTTTTTCGTGGTGGAGAATCCCGAGCTCAAGGCAAAGCTGCGCGCCGCCCACCCCTACTCCTCCATGCTGGAAACGGCCGCCCTTGCCATCGTGGTGTGCGGCCGTCCGGAGGACCAGGCGGGCATATGTCTGGAGTACTGGCCCCTGGACTGCGGCGCGGCCATCGAAAACCTGCTGCTTCAGGCTGCGGCGCTGGGTTACGGCGCCTGCTGGTGCGGCTGCTATCCCGCCCTGGACCGGGCGGAGGCCATCCAGGCCGTGCTGGATACCAGGTCCATCCCTGCGGCCCTCATCTCAGTGGGCGTGCCCGACGAGGCCCCCGCCCCAAAGGGCTTCTATCAGACCGACAAGGTCACCTGGCTCTGAGAGCCGGGCAGAAGCCATACCCGTGCCTGACCGCACGGCAAGGAAGGAAGATCGTGTTATGAGCGGCAAACGCACCCCTGTACCCAAGCCGGAGCCAGGTGTGGTCCTGCCCCGGTCCATCCATCTGGTGCCCTTGGACAACATCGCCGGATTCGACGTCCGCCCCGGCTTCTATGACACCAACGGCGCCACCGCCATTCCCGGCGGGGTGAACTTCACCGTCCACTCTCATGGGGCCACCAAGGTCGAACTGCTGCTGTTCCACCGGGAGCAGGACGAGCCCTTCGCGGTGCTCCCCTTCCCGGAGCACTACCGCATCGGCAACGTGTACTCTATGATCGTGTTCAAGCTGAACATTGAGGAGTTTGAGTACGCCTACCGGGTGGACGGGCCTTACGAGCCGGAAAAGGGCCTCGTTTTCGACAGCTCCCGCTATCTGCTGGACCCCTACGCCAAGGCGGTCACCGGCCAGAGCCACTGGGGGGAAGCCACCCCCTATGGCCAGCACTACAAGGCCCGGGTGGTGAAAGACGACTTCGACTGGGGCAATATGGGCCAGCCTCTGATCCCCACCGAGGACCTCATCATCTACGAGCTCCACGTCCGGGGCTTCACCAGGGACCGCTCTTCCGGAGTGGGCTATCCCGGCACCTTCGCCGGGGTGATGGAGAAGCTGGATTACCTCCAGGAGCTGGGGGTCAACGCCATCGAGCTGATGCCCATCTTCGAGTTCGATGAGATGCTGGACTACCGGGAGGTCAACGGACAGAAGCTGTACAATTACTGGGGCTATAACACCGTCAGCTTTTTCGCTCCCAATACCAGCTACACCGCCAGCACCGAGTACAACCGGGAGGGCAATGAGCTCAAGCAGCTCATCCGGGCCTGCAACGAGCGGGGCATTGAGGTGTACCTGGACGTGGTGTTCAACCACACCGCCGAGGGCAACGAGATGGGGCCATTCTTCTCCTTCAAGGGCTTTGACAACAACATCTACTACCTGCTGACGCCGGAAGGCTACTATTACAATTTCTCCGGCTGCGGCAACACCCTGAACTGCAACCATCCTATCGTCCACCAGATGATTATGGACTGCCTGCGCTACTGGGTGACCACCTACCGAGTGGACGGCTTCCGGTTCGATCTGGCGTCCATTCTGGGCCGGGACGAGCACGGCGCGCCCATGGTGTCCCCGCCGCTGCTCCAGGCCATGGCCTTCGACCCCATTCTGGGGGATGTGAAGCTCATTGCGGAGGCTTGGGACGCGGGCGGGCTGTACCAGGTGGGCACCTTCCCCGCCTGGAACCGCTGGATCGAGTGGAACGGCCGCTACCGGGACGACATGCGCCGGTACCTGAAGGGAGACGAGGGCATGGCTCAGGCCGCCGCCCTGCGCATGGCCGGGTCCCACGACATCTACGACCCCGCCGCCCGGCACAACGCGTCGGTGAACTTCTTCACCTGCCACGACGGCTTCACTCTTTATGACCTGTACGCCTACAACCAGAAGCACAACGAGAAAAACGGCTGGAACAACACCGACGGCGCCAACGACAACAACAGCTGGAACTGCGGCGCGGAGGGGGAGACGGACGATCCCGGGGTCAACGCCCTGCGCCGCCGGATGGTGCGCAACGCGTTCGCGCTGCTGATGTGCTCCCGGGGCATTCCCATGTTTTTGGCGGGGGATGAGTTCGGCAACACCCAGTTCGGCAACAACAACGCCTATTGTCAGGACAATATAACGTCCTGGCTGGACTGGTCCCTGCTGGAGAAAAATCAGGACCTGTTCCGATTCTTCCGGTATATGATCCGTTTCCGCAAGGACCACCGGGTGCTCCGGCGGGACATGAGCGGCGGGGCCTGCGGGTTCCCGGACGTCAGCTTCCACGGCGTGTCCCCGTGGAAAGAGCGCTTTGACTCCTATGACCGCTATGTGGGCGTCATGTTCGCGGGTGCGGAGCGGAACGTGGGGCCGCAGATCGTGTACGTGGCCTCCAACTCCTATTGGGAGGAGCTGAACGCTGCCCTGCCCCAGCTTCCCGCGTCCATGCGCTGGGAGTGTGTAGTGAACACCTGGGACGAGGAACAGCATTCCTGGCTGGTGGATGGAAGCTGCTTCACCATCGGTCCGCGCAGTGTGATGGTGTTCCGGGCAAAATAATGTGAAAAAGGCATCCCTGAACTGACAGGGATGCCTTTTTTCTGCATGGCTGGCCGCCGTGCAGAAACCTGACGGGATAGACCGCGGCTGAAGCGGATGAAAGCTCTTTTTGGTGTCTTTTCCTCTCGAGAAAAAGGCACGACCTTAAAACAGGCCGGAGATCACGCCGTTCTCGTCCACATCGATCTTTTCCGCGGCGGGGACCTTCGGCAGGCCGGGCATGGTCATGATATCTCCTGTCTGCACCACCACAAAGCCCGCCCCGGCGGACACCTTCACCTTGGACACAGAGACGGTGAAGCCCTCCGGACGGCCCAGCTTCGTCTGGTCGTCGGACAGGGAATACTGAGTCTTAGCCATGCACACGGGCAGACTGCCAAACCCCATGGCCTCCAAACGGTCCAGCTCCTTGGAGGCCGCGGAGGAATAGCACACACCCACGCCGCCATATACACGCTTGACGATGGCCTCAATTTTCTCCCGCAGGGGCAGTTCCAGTTCATAGGCGAACCGGAACTCATGGGGCTGCTCACACAGCCGCAAAACCTCCTCCGCCAGCTCGATGCCGCCCTGGCCGCCCTGGCCCCACACCTCGGACAGGGCCACGTTGACGCCCAGCTCCCTGCACTTGTCCCGGATCAGGGCCAGCTCCGCGTCGGTGTCGTTGACAAAGCGGTTGATGGCCACCACGCAGGGCAGGCCATACACCTGGGTGATGTTTTCCACGTGCTTGAGCAGGTTGGGCAGGCCCCTTTCCAGCGCCTCCAGATTTTCCGCGCCCAGGTCGGCTTTTGCCGCGCCGCCGTTGTATTTCAACGCTTTCACCGTGGCCACAATCACCACCGCGCTGGGGTCCAGCCTAGCCGCGCGGCACTTGATGTCCAGGAACTTCTCCGCGCCCAGGTCCGCGCCGAAGCCCGCCTCCGTGACCACGTAGTCCGCCAGCTTGAGGGCGGTGTCGGTGGCCGATACGGAGTTGCAGCCGTGGGCGATGTTGGCGAAGGGCCCGCCGTGGACGAGAGCCGGGGTATTCTCCAGTGTTTGGACCAGGTTGGGTTTGATGGCGTCCTTCAGCAGCGCCGCCATGGCCCCCTGTGCCTTCAAATCGGCGGCGGTGACGGGCTTATCATCGCAGGTATAGCCCACGATAATCCGGGCCAGCCGCTCCTTCAAATCCTTCAAATCAGTGGCAAGGCACAGCACCGCCATGATTTCAGAGGCCACAGTGATGTCGAAGCCGTCCTCCCTAGGCACGCCCTGCATCCGTCCCCCCAAGCCGTCCACGATGCTGCGCAGCTGGCGGTCGTTCATGTCCACGCACCGCCGCCAGGTGATCTTTTTCACATCAATGCCCAGCGCGTTGCCCTGCTGGATGTGGTTGTCCAGCATGGCCGCCAGCAGGTTGTTGGCCGCGCCAATGGCGTGGAAGTCCCCGGTGAAGTGCAGGTTGATGTCCTCCATGGGCACCACCTGGGCGTATCCGCCGCCCGCCGCGCCGCCCTTGACGCCGAAAACCGGGCCAAGAGAGGGCTCGCGCAGGCAGAGCAGTACATTTTTATCCAGCCTATTCAGCGCATCGGCAAGACCCACGCTGGTTGTGGTTTTGCCCTCCCCGGCGGGGGTGGGGTTGATGGCGGTGACCAGGATCAGTCTGCCCTTCCGGGGCTTGGAGCGCAGGGGGCCGATGTCGATCTTGGCCTTTACCCTGCCGTAGTGCTCCAGCAGGTCCCGGTCGATACCGGCGTTGGCGGCCACCTGGTCGATGGGCAGCATTTTTGCGCCCTGGGCGATCTCGATGTCGGTTTTCACGGCGATTCCTCCTTGAAACATGTTGGGGGTGCGTCTCAAAAACAAAATTGGGCGCACCGAGGTTCAGTCAGTGCGCCCAGACGGTCGGCAATCAGGCGCGTGCGCGCCGCTGTACTTCATGTGGTTCTCCACTTCCGTCAGTCATACAGCAGATACAGTTTATCACGGCGGTCCCGATTTCGTCAAGAGGTATACATATAGTATTATTCTAAAAACCAAGTGTTGAAATTTTGTGTGAGAGAGGCTGAAACACCGGGGATCTGGGCGGGAATATCAGTTTTCATAATTCAGAATATAAATCCTGATACGGAGAGTTATCCACAACTTCCACAAGGTTTTCAACAGGCTGAAACTGTTGTGCTTCAATGGTTTCCGCAACTTCTACATATTTATCCACAACCTGAAACCATAGTTTTATCATAGGCTAAAGCGCGGTTTCAGTTTACATAATAGCATAATTATCCCTTCGAGATATCGAGGCTGGCCTTTGCGTTCAGCTCCCATCCTGAGGTATGGCCCGCCAGATACTCGTAGTAGCCCTGACTGCCGATCATGGCGGCGTTGTCCCCGCACAGGGCCAGGGGAGGGAGCCACAGCTTTGCCCCAGCCTGCCGGCAGGCCCCTTCCAGATCGGCGCGGATGCGGCTGTTGGCGGCTACGCCGCCCGCTACGGCGATTTTATTGTAACCCGTGATGGCGTTGGCCTCCATCACCCGGGGGACGAGGGAGTCGGACACCGCGGCGGCAAAGGACGCGGCCAAATCGTGGAGATTCAGCGTTTCCCCCTTCTGCTCCGCGTTGTGGATGGTGTTGAGCACCGCCGTTTTGAGGCCGGAGAAGGACATGTCCAGGGGATGGTCGGCCACGTGGGCCCGTGGGAATACGTATGCTCTGTCATTGCCCCCTTGGGCCATTTTGTCCATGGGTCCGCCGCCGGGGTAGCCCAGGCCCAGCACTCGGGCGGTCTTGTCGAAGCACTCTCCCGCCGCGTCGTCCCGTGTGCCGCCCAGCACCTCAAAATGGGTGTAGTCCTTCACGTCCACCAGGGCGGTGGTGCCGCCGGATACGCACAGGCACAGGAAGGGCGGCTCCAGGTCGGGGTGGGCGATGTAATTGGCGGCGATGTGCCCCCGGACGTGGTGGACGGGGATCAGCGGCACTCCCAGCCCGAAGGCGGCGGACTTGGCGAAGGACACCCCCACCAGCAGGGCCCCGATCAGGCCGGGGGCGTAAGTGACCGCTATGGCGTCAATGTCCGCCTTGGCAACGCCCGCTTGCCGGAGGGCCTCGTCCGCCAGGCCGGAGATGGCCTCCACATGCTTGCGGGAGGCAATTTCCGGCACCACGCCGCCATAAATGGCGTGCATGTCCGCCGAGGAGGCGATGACGGAGGACAGCACCGTCCGGCCGTCTTGAACGACGGCGGCGGCAGTCTCATCGCAGGAGGATTCAAAGGCTAGGATATTCATGTGATCACGCTTTCTCTTGTAAATTACGATTCAACGACAGTCCATTCAAACGTTGTTTTGAAATCGCGGAAGCACTCGGGACAGATCCAGTGACAGCCGTCCTGGGTCACATATCCTTTGTTAAGGGTCCCATCGAACCTGGCAAATTTGGCCCAGCAAAAAGCACAGTGGCTATGGTCTGACTGCGGGGAGCATGCGGCCCAATTTTGATGATACAGTGTCCGGCCTCGCAGAAATTCCTCCGGCCCAGTCAGACGCCAGTCGTTCTTTTCCACCATATCATTCTCCACTGGAAGAGAACGCCTCTTCCACCCACTCCGGCGCGGGCTTCACCGCCTCGCCGGGGCGCAGGGGAAGCTGAATGTACCGCTCCATATGGGCGGGGGAGAAATACCCGGCGTATACCCCCCAGTGCATGGCCTCCACCTTGCGGTCGTCGGTCTCCGGGCCGCGGTAGAGACAGTTGAAGTGCACCCCGAACAGAGCACATTCGTAGTCCAGCACCCGGAAGCCGTTCCGCTCATAAAAGGCGATGCGCCTGCGCCGCAGATCGTTCTCCACCGGGTCGTCCGAGCAGGGAGCCTCTGCCTCACCAAAAATCTGACCGTACCGATCCGCCAGCAGAGCCAGGATTTTCGTGCCCAACCCGCCGTTTCTGAGCCCGCGCAGTACGCCCAAATATTCCAAAAGCGCTCCTTCCCGGTTTTCGGGAAGCCACACCAGGGCGTAGCCGAGGGACTCCCCACCTTCCGTCACCAGCAGGGGGTCATACCGCCCCATATCCATCAGGCGGAGCATGGCCTTGAGGGGCTTCAGCTCCGCGTGGGGAAAATCCACCGTCATCTCCTTTTGATAAAGACCGGTCAGTTCTTCTTTATTCAACAGCCGCAGTTCCATGATTAAACTCCAAAGTCATCAGTATTGCGTCCTCGCGGGGCGCGTCGTAGTAGTTTTTCCGCCGCCCTACGGCGGCAAAGCCGTGCTTTTCGTACAGCGTAATGGCGGGAGCGTTGGAGGCGCGGACCTCCAGCATGAGCAGGGACAGATTGTCCCTGCCAAAGCCCGTCAGCGCCCCCAGCAGAGCGTCCGCCACCCCATGGCGGCGGGCCTCCGGGGCCACGGCGATGTTGTCCAAATTGCCCTCGTCCAGAATGACGGACAGCGCGGCGTAGCCCAAAATCGAGCCATCCTCTCCCTCCGCCAGCAGGATGGCGGTGTGGGGGCTGTCCAGCGCGGCCTGGAACAGGGCCTCGCTCCAGGGGTCGGCAGGGAAACAGAGCTTTTCCAGCGCGGCCACCCTGGACAGATGGACAGGAGACATAGGCAGAATTTGATACTTCACAATTACCTCCTGGCCGGTCGCCGTGCGGCAGCGCAAAAGACTCTGCCACGGCTCGTCAGCGAATGAAAGTTCTTTTTGGTTCCTTCTTCTTTCAACTATAGGGACGCTGGTTCAGCCTTCTGCTGCTTTTGCTGATACAAATTCCCGTAAGCGGTTCGCTTGTGTACTAAGTTGTGTACCTTATTCCGTGCCTGAGGAGCGATGTTGATTTTGCAAGCTCCTCAATAAAATGGGAATTTACCAACGTGTCATATTCTTTTCAAACTTTGCAGTGTATGCCTGTCTTAATTCATCAGCAGATATTCCATAACATAGCATAACGTCATTGTAATACATAAGAACATCAGCCATTTCTTCTACAAGATCTTTTCTTAATTCCACATCACTCGATGCTTTTATGTCTCCGTGCTTTTTGACAATATCAATCACTTCACCAATTTCGCCTATCATCCAAAGCAGCTTGTGTTTACCTGTTTCAGGAGAAAGCTTTTCCCATTTGTCTTTGTATTTATCCTGAAGCCTTCTCTGCATATCTAACATTTCATTTATACTGAAATCAAACATGAATCTTCTCCTTTGGCTTTCAAGAAAAAGGAACTCACAGCCGGGAGGCCGCTTCCAACGCCACGCGCAGGTACTTCTCGTAGTCCGACGCGGGCACCGCGCCCCAGGTGCGGGCGTCCCAGGCATCGCTGTCCAAGCTGTCCTCAAGGAACATAGCAAACAGGGCAGCGATACCCAGAAGCAGGAACACGGGGATGAGCCGCACCCAAGGGTATTTCGCCACTCGGCAGACCAAAAGCTGGAGCAGAAAGCAGGGGACGGCGTGGAATCCAACACCCAGATAGACCCACAGCTCATAAAAACGGAAGGGGTCCGCAGGATCGTAAAAGGGACGGGGGATGCCCTCAATCCAGACCAGCAGAAAATAAACGTACAGGGCGGCGGTGAGGAAGAAAGCCGCCAGCAGGATTTGATTCACACGGTTTTTCATCAGGATGACCTCCTTTGAATTTAGGGTGCGATAGGCCATCTTGAGTGTAACAAAGTCATATTTTCCCCGCAATCAAAAAGGGATAAGTGGCTATTTCAGCGGGATGGGCGGTCAGTGGCACTCCGCCCAGGTGCGGCCCGCCTTGGCGTCGGCGACCAGCGGCACCGACAGCGCCGCCACACCCTCCATCTCCTCCTGGAGCAGGGCCTTGACCTGCTCCGCCTCGCCCTCGGGGCACTCCACGATCAGCTCGTCGTGGACCTGAAGCACCAGCCGGGCCTCCAGCCCTTCGGCCCGCAGGCGGCTGTCCACGCGGATCATAGCCAGCTTGATAATGTCCGCTGCCGTGCCCTGGATGGGCATATTCAGCGCAACCCGCTCCCCAAAGGACCGGGTGTTGAAGTTGGAGCTTTTCAGCTCCGGCAGCCAGCGCCGCCGCCCATACAGGGTGGACACATAGCCGTCCTCCCGGCCCTGTTCCACCACGCGGTCCATATAGGAGCGCACGCCGGAGTAGTGTTCGAAATACTTCTCCATATACTCCTTGGCCTGGGGCACGGAGACGTGGATGTCTTCAGACAAGGAATAGGCGGAGATGCCGTACACAATACCGAAGTTTACCGCCTTCGCCGCCCGCCGCAGTTCGGCGGGCACCTGGTCCTGAGGCAGTCCGAACACCTGGGAGGCCGTAACGGTGTGGATGTCCACGCCGCTGTTAAAGCCGCCGATCATGGCGGAGTCCCCGGACATGTGGGCCAGCAGCCGCAGCTCGATTTGGGAGTAGTCCGCGTCCACCAGCACCCTGCCCGCCGGGGCCACAAACATTTTCCGCATTTCCGCCCCCAGAGGGGTGCGCACGGGGATGTTTTGCAGATTGGGTTCGGTGGAGCTTAAACGGCCCGTGGCGGTGACGGTATTCTGGAAGCTGGTATGGATGTGCCCGTCTGCCGCGATAACCTTGCCCAAGCCCTCCACATAGGTGGAGTTCAGCTTGGTCAGCTGGCGGTAGTCCAGCACCCTGCCCACGATTTCGTGTTTGGGACGGAGCTTTTCCATCACGTCCACGTTGGTGGAGTAACCGGTTTTGGTTTTCTTCACCGGGGGCAGCCCCAGCTTGTCAAACAGAATGTGCCCCAGCTGCTTTGGGGAGAGGATGTTGAACTCCTCCCCGGCCAGCTGGTAAATCTCCGCCGTCAGCACGTCGATGCCCACCTGGAGCTGCTTTCCGAAATCCGCCAGCGCTTGGCCGTCCACCAGCACCCCGGCCTTTTCCATCCGGGCCAGCACCGGGCACAGGGGCAGCTCGATGTCCGTCAGCACGGACATGAGGCCGAATTCCTCCAGCTTGGGCTTGAAAAGCCCATAAAGCGCCTCAATCCATGCCGTGTCCTCATACCAGGAGGTTTGAGCCTGCAAACCGTCGTCCAGCAGGGAAAAGGCCGTCTCATCCTTATAGGCAGCGCTCTGCTCTACTTCCTTTTTGAAGTAGGACGCCGCCAGCTTGCGGATTTCATAGCTGCCCGCAGTGGGGTCCAACAGGTAGGCGGCAAGCTCCGTGTCGAACACGAAGCCCTCCGGGTCGATGCCCTCGTCCAGCAGGGTGCGGCACAGCTCCTTGACCCCGTGGGCCGCCTTTTTCACCGTAGGCCCGAACAGTACCGACAGCAGAGCGTGGTAGTCCCCCTCGTAACGGCCGGCGCGGATGTCGTAAAGATACGCCTGCGTTCCATCGTCTTCGGACAGGCTCACCGCCACCCCCGCCAGCTCCGGCAGGGGCAGGACGGAGACGTGCTCTGCCCTCTCCCACTTGGCGCGGGCCGCCTCAAAGTCCTGGGCCGTGGCCACGTTCACGATGTCAACGCGCATGTCTGCGGGCTCCTCCGCTTGGGAAGCGGCCCCGGCGGGGCCGGGGGTGAGCTTCAGCTTGTCAATGAGCTTGTTAAACTCCAATTGGAGCAGCTTTTCATACAGAAGGGGCTCGTTAAAGGGCTTGCGCGCTGTATCCGCCGGATGAAAGTCCATAGGCGCGTCGCAGCGGATGGTGGCAAGATCCTTGCAGATCCGGGCGCTCTCCTCTCCCTCGGCCAGCTTTTTCACCAGGCCGGGCTTGGCGGCGGTGTTGGGGGCGGAGCAGATGTCCGGCATATGGCCGTAGAGGTGTTCAATGGTGTGGTAGAGCTGAATCAGGGCCATGGCGCTCTTTTCTCCCACGCCCTTCACACCGGGATAGTTGTCGGAGGAATCCCCCATCAGCGCCTTCAGGTCGATCAGGTGGACGGGGTCAAAGCCGTACTCCGCCCGGAATTCGTCCGGGCCCACGTTTCGGGTGGTGGTGTGGCCCATACGGGTTGTGACCAGCTTCACGGTGGTGTGCTCGTCGATGAGCTGGAGCGAGTCCTTGTCCCCAGTGACGATGATGGTCTCGCCCCCCTGGGCGGCATTGACCCGGGACATGGTGCCCAAGAGATCGTCCGCCTCCCAGCCCTCCAGCTCACAGCGGCGGATGTTCATGGCGTCCAGCACCTCCTTCAGCACCGGCATCTGGACAGCCAGCTCCTCCGGCATCCCCTTGCGCTGGGCCTTGTAGTCCGCGAACGCCTTGTGCCGGAAGGTGGGCGCGCGCATGTCAAAGGCCACCGCCAGACCCTCGGGCTGTTCCTCGTCCAGCAGCTTGAGCAGGATGTTCAGAAAACCGAAAATGGCGTTGGTGGGCAGACCCTCCCGGGTGGTCAGGTTCTGGCTGACGCCGTAAAAGGCCCGGTTGACGATGGAATTGCCGTCGATGGCCATGAGCTTCATAGGGGACACCTCGCATTTTTAATCGTGAATGTCTTAGTATACCACTTTTGGGGGATTTAGGCAAGACGGGCCGTTGCCCGTATGGACAGCGGCCCGATTAACCCGAAGTGGTCAATATTTGTTCAGCTTCCGCAATGTCTTTTTCAATCAGTGGGCGCATACTGTCCTTATATTTCGATAAATCAGCGCTCTGTAAGCATGATAATATTGCGGGAATGTATTGCGGCTTTGCCGAACCAACCTTTGCAAGCGCCTTTATACACTGTCTGGCTGTAATCGGCTTTTCGTCCGTTATATGTGCGAGAAAATCAGAAATAATTGAGTCAAAGCGATTTTCCTCATCCCACTGAGCATTTGCCGCAAGAATATGCAGTGCTCGATTCCTCACAAATGATTTAGGGTGGTTTAGCAGAGAGGCGAAGTCATCAAAATATTCGTACCATTCATCTGTTTCTTGACTTTCCAGCATGATTTTATCGGCAAGAGCGCAAGCGTATTTATCATCCCTTGCCGTCAGCTTGGCCATGATGTTTTCTTTCATCACTGTCCATCTCCGTATTCCGATTTGTTATGCAGACTGATTTCATCACAAAGAATCTCCCGGTACAAGAAAAAGGGCGGGGCATTCCTGCCCCGCCCTTCCGAAGCTCGTTTTTTAGCGCAGCACCGCGCCGCAGTCCTTTTCCAGCGCTTCCAAAATGGACTTCACGTCCTCGTCCGCCTCCTCGCCGGTGAGGGAGCGGTCGTCCGCCCGCAAAGTCAGGCTGAAGGCCACCGACTTTTTGCCCTCGCCGATGTTCTTTCCCCGGTAGATATCGAACAGGGTTACGTCTTTCAGCAGGCCCTTCGCCCCCTTGCGGATGGCGCTCTCCAGCGCGCCCACGGTGACGTCCTCGCCGCATACCACGGCGATGTCCCGGGTGACGGCGGGGAACTTGGGCAAGGGCACGTACTCCGGGTCGGGCCCATGGGCGATGAGCAGCTCGTCAAAGGACAACTCCGCGCAGTAAAGCTCGCCGTCCACCCCAAAGTTTTTGGCGGCCTGGGGATGGACCTGCCCGAATACGCCTACGATATCGCTTCCGCTGTACACGTAGGCGCAACGGCCGGGGTGATAGCTGGCGTCCTCCGTGCAGGCCTCGAAGCTGACATCCTTGGCCCGGATGCCCTTCATCAGCGCCTCAACGGCCCCCTTCATCGTGAAGAAGTCCATGCCGCTGCCGTATGCGCCCAAGGTGAGAATCTTTGCCTCGATGGCCAAGCCGTGATCCTCCCCGCCAGGCATATAGATGCGGCCCAGCTCGTACAGCCAGGCGGATTTGTTGCGGTTGTTGTAGTTGCGCGCCAGCACCTCCAGCATGGAGGGCAGGGTGGTGGTACGCATGATGGAGGTGTCCTCGCCCAGAGGATTCAAAATTTTGAAGGATTTGCGGTGGAAATCCTCCCGACCCCACAAAATTTTGTCGTAGGCGGTGGGGCTGATGAAGGAGTAGGTGATGATCTCGCTGTACCCGCAGGTGCGGCACAGCTCACCCAGCTTGTTCTCCAGCTTCTGCACCGGGGAATAGCCGCCCTGGGTGGTCTGGCCCCGCATGAGGGTGTTGGGGATGTTGTTGTAGCCGTGGAACCGGGCCACCTCCTCGGCCAAATCGGCCAGACGGCGCACGTCGCCCCGCCAGGAGGGGATGACCACCTCGGCAGGCCCGTTGGGGAAGTCCTTTTCCTTGGTCAGGATGTTCACCCGCTCCAACAGACAGTACATATCCACCGGGTCAATATCGGTGCCCAGCAGGGCGTTGACCCGCTCCGGATCCATAGTCACGGTCCAGGGCTGAGGGACGTTATTCAAAATATCGATGACGCCGTCCACCACCTCGCCAGCGCCCAGCAGCTCCACCAGCTCACAGGCCCGGTTGACGGCGGGCAGGGTGTTCATGGGGTCCAGGCCCTTCTCAAACTTGGCGGACGCCTCGGTGCGCATACCAAGGGCCAAGGCCCCCTTGCGGATACAGGTGCCGTCAAAGCAGGCAGACTCGAATACCACGTCCACGGTGTCGGCCACGATTTCGGAGTTCAATCCGCCCATGATGCCCGCCAGGCCCACGGCCCGGCCCTCGTCGGCAATGACCAGGTGGTTGGCGGTAAGGGTGTGCTCCTTGCCGTCCAGGGTGGTGAGCTTTTCGCCCTCCTCCGCCCGGCGGACGATGATCTTCCCGCCGTTCACATAGCGGTAATCAAAGGCGTGCATGGGCTGGCCATACTCCAGCATGACGTAGTTGGTGATGTCCACGATGTTGTTGATGGGCCGGATTCCCATGGCCCGCAGGCGCTCCCGCATCCACTTGGGGGAGGGGGCGATCTTCACGTTGCGTACCATCCGGGCGGTGTACCGGGGCACCAGATCAGAGGCCGGGGTTTCCACGTCCAGCAGCTCGGGGAGCACGCCGGGGCCGCCCCCCCTCACCACTGGCTCGTGGAGGTTATAGGGCACATCAAAGGTGGCGGACACCTCCCGGACCAGGCCGATGACGGACAGGCAGTCCGGGCGGTTGGGGGTGATCTCGAACTCAACGACATGGTCGTCCAGGCCCGTCACCGGCTTGATGTCGTCGCCGGGCTTGCAGTCCTCCTGGAGGACGAAAATGCCGTCGTTGATGCAGTGGGGGAACTCTTTCTGCTCGGCGTGGAGGTCAGCCAGGGTGCAGATAGCTCCCGTCTTGGTGTCATAGGCCACCATGTCGCCCACATGGATATTCTGGCAGGGCGTTTTGACGATTGCGGCGGTGGGGCCGTCCTGCTCGGCATAGCTCAGTGTGCAGGCCCACGCGCCGTTTTCGGCTGCGTTGACTTCCTTCACTTTTGCCGCCACCACGGGGCCGAAAATCTTGTGTCCCGGCTGGACATCGGCGGGGATGGAGGGCTTGGCCGGGTCGATGGGCTTGTAGTCGTTCAGCAGGGCGGCGGCGGTGATGACGCCATAGGGGAAGTCCCGCTCGTCCAGGCCCAGCTCGGACAGGGAGCACAGCATGCCGTTGGACATGACGCCCCGCAGCTTGCCCTTGGTGATCTTTTTCCCGCCGGGGAGGGTGGAGTTGTGCAGGGCCACGGGGACCAGATCGCCCTCGTGGATGTTCCAGGCCCCGGTGACAATCTGGACGGGTTCGTCCTGTCCCACGTCCAGCTGACACACCCACATATGGTCGGAATCAGGGTGGCGCTCCATGGATAGAATGCGGCCCACCACCACATTGGAGATTTCCGCCCCCAGGTCTGTGGTGCCCTCCACCTTGGAGCCGGACAGGGTCATGGCCTCGGCGAACTCCCGGTCGGAGACGTCTATTTTTACAAACTCATTGAGCCACTTTCGGGATAAATTCATAGATAAAACCCCTCTTAACAAATATAGTAGGAGCGAAACGCAGTTTCGCGGTCAAAGTTCTTTTTGGTTCCTTTTTCTTTCAAGAAAAAGGAACGCCGGTCCGGCGAGGACGCCCTTAGAACTGCTCCAGGAAGCGGATGTCGTTCTCAAAAATGAGCCGCATATCGGCGATCTTGAACCGCCGCAGGGCGGTGCGCTCCAAACCGATGCCGAAGGCCCAGCCGGACCACTGGTCGGGGTCGATGCCCGCCATCTCCAGCACCCGGGGGTGAATCATGCCCGCGCCCAGCAGCTCAATCCATCCCTCGCCCTTGCAGGTGGGGCAGCCCTTGCCGCCGCATTTGTGGCACTGTACGTCCATCTCGCAGGAGGGCTCGGTGAAGGGGAAGTGGTGGGGGCGGAACCGGGTGACGGTGCCCTTGCCGAACAGCTCCTCGGCCAGCAGGTTGAGGGTGCCCTTCAGGTCGGCCATGGTGACGTTCCGGTCGATGACCATGCCCTCCACCTGGTGGAACATGGGGGAGTGGGTGGCGTCCACCTCGTCCTTGCGGTACACCCGGCCGGGGGCCAGAATGCGGATGGGCAGCTCCATGGAGTCCATGGCCCGGACCTGCATGGGGCTGGTCTGGGAGCGCAGCATCACCCGGCTGTCCTCATCAAAGTAGAAGGTGTCCGACCAGTCCCGGCTGGGATGGCCCTCCTCGGCGTTGAGGCGGTCGAAGTTCAGCTCGGCCAGCTCCACCTCCGGGCCGTCCAGGATGGTGAAGCCCATGCCGATGAAAATCTCCTTGATCTCCTCCAGCGCGGTGTTCATGGGGTGGCGGTGGCCCACCTGCACCTGCCTGCCGGGAATGGTCACGTCCACCGTCTCCGCCCTCAGCTTCATTTCCAGAGCGGCGGCCTCCAGCTTCTCAGAGGCGGCGTCCAAAGCGCCCTCCAGCGCGGCCCGGACCTCGTTGGCCAGCTGGCCCATGGCGGGGCGCTCCTCGGCGGACAGCCTGCCCATCTGCTTGAGCACCGCCGTCAGCTCGCCCTTCTTGCCCAGGTACTTCACCCGCAGCTCGTCCAGGGCGGCGGAGTCGCGGACGCTCTCAAAGGCGGAGAGCGCCTCGGCGCGGATTTTTGCTAACTGTTCTTTCATGGCATATACTCCTTAACAATAAATATCGTGTTTTTACCGCCGGCGCTCAAAGCCCAGATACCGGGTGCCCTGGAAGGTCAAGCGGCCATAGTCGCCCTCCACCAGCATCCCGTATTCGCGGCCGGTGACGGAAAATTCCATCCGGTCGCCGCTCTCCACCTGGAAGGTGACGTAATGCCAGGTGGAGGTGTGGCCCATGCTGTGGTCTGTGCCGCGGTGGTGGGTGACGTCGGTGCGTTTGGCCACCACTTCGGCATCCACCGTGAGCCTGGGAGAGTGGTTGTTTTTGTTCCACTGGCGCAGGCCGGAGACGATGACATAGATGAACCCGCAGATGACGACCGTAAATATGAGGACAAAAAAGACGCCGAACAAACCGCTTTCAAAAAACCACCACATGATCCGCCATCCTTTCCGGTGTAATAAAAACGCCCTTCCTCCCCGTAACTGGGGACGAAAGGCAACCCTTCCGCGGTACCACCCGCATTCGCACGTTTTCTCAGTGCGCACTCAAGGCCCTGTAACGGCGGGCAGGCCGTCCCGCTCTCGCGGGCCGCTCCCGGGCGAACCAAGGGACACGCACCAAGGCGGCTTTCAGCCGGTGGCCGCCTCTCTCTGCCATGCGCAAGCTCCCTATTTTCCCGTTCCTCGCATTTTGCTTTTTCTTTTATATCATATTAAAGGTTGAAATGCAAGAGGGAAAACCTTATAATGTAGGGAAAATGAAAGGGGGCGCAGACATGGAATTGTACACCGCCGCACAGATGAGGGAAATTGACCGCATTGCCATCGAGGAACGGGGCATTCCGTCCACTGAATTGATGGAAAATGCCGCCCGGGCGCTGGTGGAGGAGGTCCGTTCCCTGCCCATCCCCGGGCCTGGGGCCAGCCAAGCCTGTTTTGGCACGATGCTGCATACCGGAGACGGCCACATGCCCACCCCGGAGGAGCAGGCTGAGTTCTGGGCCATGCGCCGGCGCTCGGCGGTGGTGTTCTGCGGCCCCGGCAACAACGGCGGGGACGGCGTGGCCGCCGCCCGGTTCTTGCTGGAGGCGGGCTGGCGGGTGAAGTGCGTTCTGGTGGGCAGCCGGGAGAAAATGACCAACGACTGCCTGGAAATGGAGCGCCGCCTGTCGGAGGCCGGCGGAGTGCTGGAGGATTTCGACCCCTGCGGCGATGACCGCGGCCTATATGCGTGCTACGACGTGGCGATTGACGCGCTGTTCGGGGTGGGGCTGAACAGCCCCCTGCGCCCGGACGCCGTGGAGGCGGTGAAGCGGATGGGCCTGTCCGGCTGGGTGGTGTCCGCCGACGTGCCCTCCGGTATCCACGCCGACACCGGGGATGTGATGGGGACGGCGGTGAAGGCGGACGTGACCGTCACCTTCTCCCGGGGCAAGCCGGGACTGTTTGTGGGCAAGGGCGCGGTGCACAGCGGCCGGGTGGTGGTGGCCGATATCGGCATTCCCAACAGCCTGTATTCGGAGGACGGATGCAGGAGCATGCTGGTGGAGCGGGAGGAGATTCTGCTCCCCCGGCGGCCTGTGGACGGGCACAAGGGGGACTTCGGAAAGCTGTTTATCCTGGCTGGCAGCCGGGGTTACACCGGGGCGGCGGCGCTGTGCGCCAAAGCGGCGGTCCGGGGCGGCGCGGGGCTGGTGACCCTGGCCGTGCCCGAGGACATCTATCCCATCGCGGCCGTCAAGTGTGACGAGGCCATGGTGTGGCCCTGGCCGGAGGACGATGAGGCCATCGTGGAAAAAGCCATGGGGTGCGACGCCGCCCTCATCGGCCCCGGCCTGGGCCAGGGCCAGCGGGCGGAAGGTCTGGTGCTCAAGCTGATGCGGGAGCTGTCCTGCCCGGTCATCTTGGACGCGGACGGTCTAAATCTCATTTCCCGGCATATCCATGTATTGGACGAGCGGGCGGGGAGCACCATCCTCACCCCCCATGACGGGGAGTTTGCCCGGCTGTCCGGCTGTGAGCTGCCCATACAGGACCGTCTGGCGGCGGCGTGGGAGTTTGCCCAGGCGCACCGCTGCACCCTGGTGCTCAAGGGGCACCGCACGATCACCGCGGTTCCCCCCTGGGGCTGCTTCATCAACTCCACCGGCAACCCCGGCATGGCCAAGGGGGGCAGCGGAGACGCGCTGGCGGGACTGACAGGGGCGCTGACCGTGCAGGGCGTGCCCAGTCCGCTGGCGGCGGTGTGGCTCCACGGGCGCGCCGGAGACCTGGCGGCGGAGGACAAGGGCGAGTACGGCATGACCCCCTCCGACCTGATCGAGCAGATACCCTACGCAATCAAAGAATTAATTTAAACGAGGAGGAATCATGCAGGTGCGCAGGTTGACGGCTTGTGTACTGATGATGACCCTGCTGCTGTCCGGCTGCAAGGCTGGGATCACGGCGGCGGAGACCCCGGAGGACGCGGCGCTGGCCATCCGGGAGGAATACAAGGCGCTGGCGGGCTGGTCGGCCGTGGTGGATGTGTCGGTATGCTACAGCGAGACGGTGTACGACTTCACCATGGATGTCCAGTGGCAGCGGGAAGGGGAGACGGTGCTCACCGTCACCGCGCCGGAGCTGCTCTCTGGCATCACCGCCCGCATCGCGGAGGGAGAGACGGTGCTGGAATACGACGGCGCGGGGCTGTCCCTGGGCCTGCTGGACGGGGACGGGCTGACTCCGGTGTCCGCCGTCACCGCCGTCATGGAGCAGATTGAGACGGGCTACATGGCAAAATGCACCTGGACGGGGGAGGAGCAGTACCTGCAGGTCTCCGTCCAGGACCCAGAGCTGGAGGCCAACACGGGCACCCAGTTTCTGCTGACCTTTGACCGGGCCGGCCATGCCCTGCTCAGCGCGGAGGTCGGCGTGGCGGGCGAGACGGTGCTGACGGCCACCGTTCATAATTTCACAATGACCCCGCAAGGCTGACCCGCGCTTTGCGGGGAGAAGAGAGGCAAGGAAGCGGTGTGAGGGATGCCCGACAGGGCGTCCCGAGCGGAGCGGACTTTGCCGCGACGAGGAGATGACCCAAGATGACACGGGAGACGGCACGGACCTGGGCTGAGGTCAGCCTGGGCAATTTGGAGCACAACTACCGGGACCTGCGCGCCTGCGCCCCGGACAGCAGATTCTTAGGTACGGTGAAGGCCAACGCCTACGGCCATGGGGCGATTCCGGTGGCCCGACGGCTGGTGGAGCTGGGGACGGACTATCTGGCGGTGGCCTGCCTGGACGAGGCGGCGGGACTGAGAGAGGCCGGAATCACCGCCCCCATCCTGATTCTGGGGTATACGCCGCCGGAATTGGCCGCGGAGGCGGTGGACCTGGACGTGACCCAAGGGGTGTTCACGCGGCCGCTGGCAAAGGCCCTGTCCGAGGCCGCCGGGGCGGCGGGGAAGCGTGCCCGTGTCCATCTCAAGGTGGATACGGGCATGAGCCGCCTGGGGGTGCTGGACCAGGAACCCGGGCAGGCGGCAAAGGAGCTGGAAACGCTTTGCGCCCTGCCCCATCTGGAGCCGGAGGGCATCTTCACCCATTTCGCCAACGCCGACGGGGACGAGGAGTACACCATGCTCCAGTTCACCCGGTTTTTGGATGTTTTGGAAGAGCTGGAGAAAAAATACGGCCGAACTTTTGAAATTCGCCATTGCGCCGCCAGCGCCGCCGTGTTAAACTATCCCTGTACACACATGGACATGGTGCGTCCGGGCATCGCTCTGTACGGCCATTACCCCGACCCCTCCTGCGAGGGGCTGGACGGTCCGGGGCTCAAGCCGGTGATGTCGCTGTACAGCCGGGTGGCGGCGGTGCGGGAGTTTCCAGCGGACACGCCGGTGAGCTACGGCTGCACCGCCCAATTCGGCCGGGACGGGGGGCGGACGGCGGTGCTGCCCATGGGCTATGCCGACGGACTGCACCGGGTGCTGTCCAATGAGGGCGGCGTGTGGCTGGATGGGCGGTATCGTCCCATCATGGGCAGGGTGTGCATGGACATGTGCATGGTCGGGTTGGACGAGACCGCCAGCGTGAAGCCCGGCGATGTGGCGGAGGTGTTCGGCCCCCATCTGCCCGTGGAGCACCACGCGGAGCTGGCCGGCACCATCTCCTATGAGCTGCTGTGTTCCGTCGCTTCGAGAGTGCCAAGAATCTACAAGGACGCATAGGATAGTCAGGGAGCCCGCCGGACAACAAAATCCGGCGGCGAGCCGCGGCGGTTTTTCCGGTCTGACCCGGTATAAAAGCCGCCGCCCCGTGGGAGAATGATAGTACCCGGTCTACATAGCGGTAGCCGGGCACTATATCCGGCGGAGTGTGAGATCCTGTGGACAACAGCGTCAAACGCGGCGACATTTTCTATGCAGACCTGAGCCCGGTGGTGGGCAGTGAGCAGGGCGGCGTTCGCCCGGTGCTCATCGTTCAGAACGACACCGGCAACAAGCACAGCCCCACGGTGATCGCCGCGGCGATCACCTCCCAGACGGGTAAGGCCCGTCTGCCCACCCACATCACCCTGGCCTCCCACAGCTGCGGCCTGCCCAAGGATTCGGTGGTTCTGCTGGAGCAGATCCGCACCCTGGACAAAAAGCGGCTCCGGGAGCACATGGGCCGGGTGGACGACCAGATCATGCGGCGGGTGGATTCCGCCATCGCCGTCAGCTTCGGGCTGAGCCCGGAGCGCCTTGTTTGAAATGTGACCGCGTCCCCTGTCCCGCCCCGGTGTCCGGGGCGGGCAGGGCTTTGAACCATCCGCCGGGACAAGCGTTTTGTCCCACGATCCTGATTTTGGAGGTATTTACATATGAAAAAGCTGAAAATCGCCGCCGTTTTCCTGTGCGTCTGCTTTTTGTTTACCGCGGCCTACGCCGCCAACGCCAATCCGGGCGGGCAGGACGACCCCCTGGTCACGCTGAGCTACCTCAACGGCACCTATACTCAGCAGGTGAAGAGCATGGTGGACCAGACCGTCAACGAGCGCAAAGCGGAGATGGAACAGTCCTTGCGGAATGTCCTGGCCGGAAACGGCGGAACTACCGCGCCCACGGCTGGAAACGGTGTGTTTACCGTGGTCACGCTGACCCAGGGCCAGTCTCTGGTGGGGGATGTGGGCTGCGAGGTGATGCTGCGCGTTGGCGCCGCCGCCTGCGGCAGTGAGGACAGCGTGGGCCTTATCGACACCACCGCCGGCAGCGTGCTGGGCAATGGGCAGGCGCTGGCGGCCAATCATCTGTATATGGTGACCATCAGCACCCGGCGGGTGACGGCCACCGCCCCCACGGTGAAGGTGCTGGCCCGGGGACCTTATTCCATCCAGTAATCTCCAGCCGCTGTGATGATTAGGACTTCATAAATTTTTAACAGATTTTTCGCAAATTATCCCTGGTTTCTTTGTGTGGTTTGTGATACACTGTTTTTGTCAGGAAGGAAAGCCAGACAATGCGCCGCATCTCCTCTCTCTTTTTAACCGGGGCTGCTCCGGCAAACGCCGGAGCCCCCCGGACCAAGTGTCCCGAAGCCCCCAAACCGGCTCCGTTTTGCCGCCCGCAAGGGCGGCGTTTTTGCGTTTGGCCCCCCTCCGGGGCGGGCGTTTCTTTTTCTTGAAAGAAAAAGAAATCGAAAAGGAACTTTTGGCCGCGAAGCTGCGTTTCGCTTTGGTTGTCTTGATGTTCCCCCTTGAAAAAAAACGCGCCGCCTTATATAATAAATGCCACATGATTTGATTTGGAGGTTTTCACCATGGCTATAGACATGAAATGGTTTGACGAGATGGAGGGCCGCATCCCCCGGGGCGGGGTGCGCACCCGGTTTGCGCCCTCGCCCACGGGGTACATGCATGTGGGCAATCTGCGCACCGCGCTGTACACCTATCTCATTGCCCGGCACGCGGGGGGCAGGTTCATCCTGCGCATTGAGGACACCGACCAGGGCCGGCTGGTGGAGGACGCGGTGGACGTGATCTACGCCACCATGCGCCGGTGCGGGCTGACCTGGGACGAGGGGCCGGATGTGGGCGGCCCGGTGGGGTCCTACATCCAGACTGAGCGCCGGGACTTTTACAAGAAATACGCCGAGCTTCTGGTGGAAAAGGGGCTGGCTTATTACTGCTTCTGCGACAAGGCAGAGTCCGCCGAGGACAGCGGCAATTTTGAAAGGGCGGAGGACCCCTGCCGCGCCCTGTCCAAGGAGGAGGCGGAGGCCAATGTGGCGGCGGGCCGCTCCTACGTGATCCGCCAGCGCATCCCGGAGGGGACCACCACCTTCCATGACGCGGTGTACGGAGACATCACCGTGGACAACGCCGAGCTGGACGACCAGATTCTGCTCAAGTCCGACGGTCTGCCCACCTACAATTTCGCCAACGTGGTGGACGACCATCTCATGGGCATCACCCATGTGGTGCGGGGGGCGGAGTACCTGTCCTCGGCGCCGAAGTATAATTTGCTGTATGAGGCCTTCGGCTGGGAAATCCCCACCTATGTCCATTGCTCCTCCGTTATGATCAACGATCCTGAGACGGGCGCGGTGCGCAAGATGTCCAAGCGCCATGGGGACCCCTCCTACGAGGACCTGGTGGCCCAGGGGTATCTGTCCCACGCGGTGGTGAATTACGTGGCTCTGCTGGGCTGGGCGCCTCACGGCGATATTGCCGAGCAGGAGTTTTTTACCATGGACGAGCTGATTGCCGCCTTTGACATCGCGGGTATCTCCAAGTCTCCCTCCGCCTTTGACATGGAGAAGCTGAACTATTTCAACGCCAACTATTTGCGCGGGCTGTCTCCGGAGGAGTTTGCCAGGGAGGCGGAGCCGTGGATTCGCCGGACGGTGAAGAATGAGGCGTATGATGCCGCGGCCATCGCCGCTCTGCTTCAGGCCCGGTGCGAGCGGCTCAGCGACATCCCGGAGAAGGTGGACTTTTTTGACGCCCTCCCGGAGTACGGCGCGGATTTGTATACCAACAAAAAGTCCAAGACCAACAGCGAGGTGTCGCTGGAGATGCTGAAGCAGACCGCTCCGGTGCTGTCCGGGCTGGACGACTGGAGTCAGGACTCCATTCACGGCGCGCTGGTGGGGTTGGCGGAAAAGCTGGGCGTGAAGAACGCCACCCTCATGTGGCCCTTGCGCATCGCTGCGGCGGGCAAGGCGGTGACTCCCGGCGGCGCGGTAGAGATCTGCCGTATTTTGGGGAAGGACGAGACCCTGCGCCGGATGGAGCTGGGGATGGAAAAGCTGAACGGATAAGCCTGAGCGCCCACCCGTGACGGGTGGGCGCTTTTCCGTAAAACGCCGGAAACCGTTGGCACAGGCCGACTTTCCTGACAGTCGAGTTGGATTTTGCGTCAAAACCCTTGACTTTTTCCAGACAGGAAGGTAGGGTGGAGGCACATCCAACGAGAAGGAGTGACCGAGCATGAACCAAAGCGATGAAAAGAAATCCTTTGGAGAATACATCCGCAGGAAGCGGCTGGAGGCGGGGCTGACCCAGAAGGATCTGGCGGGCCGGCTGTTTGTCACCGAGTCCACAATCAGCAAATGGGAACGGGGGCTGTCTTATCCCGACGTGTCCATGGTGACCTCCATCTGCGCCGCGCTGCGCATTACGGAGCACGAGTTTTTCACCGCCTGCGACGACGATCAGGCCCACGCTCAGCAGAGGCAGGCGGCGGTGTGGCGGGGGGTGGTGACGTGGACGCGGCGTTTTTTGGCGTTGAGCTACGCCATCGCCATCGTTACCTGCTTCATCTGTGATCTGGCAATATTCCATACTCTGGACTGGTTTTGGATCGTGCTCACAGCCGTGGCCCTGGCGTTCTGCTTCACCAATCTGCCATTTCTGGTGCGCCGGAATAAGGCCGCTGTCTGTGCGGGAGCGGCGTCCGGATGCCTGATTCTTCTGCTGCTGGCCTGCTGGGTGAACGTGGGCGGCTGGTGGATCATCGGGGGACTGGTGATTACGGCGGTTTGCCTGACTCTGCCCTGGGGCTGGTGGGCCGTTTGGCGGTTTTATGGAAGACGCCTGCCCGAGCTTTGTATGGCCCTGCTCTCGGTCTGGGTATTTCTTCTGCTGACTGTGATTTGGGGTTTTGCCGGCGGGGACTGGCTGTTTTCCCTGGCGTTCCCTCTGGCCGCGGCGGGATTGGCTTTTTTGTGGGCGGGGTTTGCCGCGGTGCGGTGGCTGCCTGCGGGGCCTTGGCTGAAGGGCGGAGTGATCGCTCTGCTGGTCAGCTTTGCCACGCCGGTATTTAACAGCCTGTGCGACCTGCTCATTGAGGATATGCAGGGCCCCCGCTTTCTGGACTATTTCTCCGTGCGGGATATGCTGGTCCGGCGAAGTGCCGGAGACATCTCCTGGGTGAACTCCTTGATTTTCCAAATCATGCTGGTATGCTCCATCGCTTTGATTGCGGTGGGCGCGGCAGCGGAGATCCGGCGGAGGAAGCAGGCATAACACAGAGCGCCCGGCCAATGGCCGGGCGCTCTGTGTTATGTCCGCAGGTGTATTATAGTCAATTCTGCAAAAAGCTTTCTGCGAAAGGGCTGACAAAAAGCACACGCTTTCATCTGTATCTGCCTGCCTGCAGATCCTGCCATGGGCCGGTGTGGTAAAAGAGCAGGGAGACCACCGCTGCCACACTCCAGCCTCCCGGCCAGGCACACCAGATCCCGGTGGCGCCAAGGGGAGTTTTTGAGAGAAGGACAGCCAGGACCACGCGCAGGATCAAATCAATGAAGGTGGCCGCCATAAACTGCTTCATCAGCCCGGAGCCCCGCAGTACGCCGTCCGCCACCAGCTTTGTGGAAATGACAAAATAGAACGGGGAGAGAAGCCGCAGGAAGGTCACGCCGGTTTGAAGCGCGGCCTGTGTGGGATTGTCCAAAAACAGATACAGCACGGAACGGCCTGCAAAGAAATACAGCAGAAACAGCGGCAGGCTCAGCATCCAGACCAGTTTGAGCGCCGCATGGAAGCCGCTTTTGATCCGCGGGAGCTTTTGAGCGCCGATGTTTTGGGCCGTGTAGTTGGAGACGCCGTTGCCCAGTGTGGTGAAGGAGGTGATAACCAGATTGTTCAGCTTGACCGCCGCGGAATACCCGGCCATGACGCCTGTGCCGAATCCGTTGATGACGCCTTGGATGATGATATTGCCCACGGAGATGAAGCTCTGCTGCAAAATGCTGGGGACGGCGATGACGGCGATTTTCTGGAGCACAGGGAAGGAGAACACCTGAAAGCCTTCCGGGCTTTCGAGCCGCTTCAAGCGCCGGAACACCACCGCCACGGCCAGCGCACAGCTGATACCCTGGCACAGGAAGGTGGCCCAGGCCACGCCGTCCACTCCCATGCCCAGCGCGGTAACGAACAGGATGTCCGCGCCGATGTTGGCCGTTGAGGAGACGGCCAAAAAGAGGAAGGGGGTGCGGGAATCCCCCAGGGCGGAGAAAATGCCGGTGGCGATATTGTAGAAAAAGACAAAGGGCAGGCCCCAGATGTAAATATCCAGGTACAGCTTGGAATCGGCGAGGGCCTCCTCCGGCGTGCGGATCAGGCGGAGCAGCTGGCCGCAGCCCAGCGCCCCGGCGGCCATCAGAAGAGCGCAGAGGACCGCGCTGGCGATGAAGGCCGTGGAGACGGCTGTTTTTACGCTGCCGTATTCCTTGGCGCCGAAAAACTGTGAGACGATAACGGAGCAGCCGATGTTGCAGCCAAAGGCGAAGGCGAGGAAAATCAGCGTGACCTCATAGCTGTTGCCCACCGAGGCCAGCGCGTTTTCCCCGATGAACTTTCCGGCCACCAGACTGTCCGTGATGTTATAGAGCTGCTGGAATATGATGCTGCCGAACAGGGGGAGGCAGAACCGCCGCAGGACGGTCTCCGGCTTTCCCACCGTCAGATCCTGATTCATGGGACAACACTCCTTTTTTTGCAAGGCTTCCGCAGTGAGGGATGCGATTGACTTCTCACTGCCCATCCATTATAATTCGGTTGCGGCCATTCGTATAATGTCAATTTTAACTTTTAGATATATCAAAAAGATATGGTGAACCACATGAATATCAGCTATGACAGCTATTGGATTTTTTACCACGCGGCCAGATATCAGGGCTTTACCCAGGCGGCGGAAATCCTGGGCAGCAACCAGTCCAACGTTACGCGGACCATCAAGAACCTGGAAACGGCGTTGGGCTGCAAGCTGTTCATCCGCTCCAACCGGGGCGCGCGGCTGACGCCGGAGGGGGAGAAGCTGTACGCCCACATTGCCCTGGCCTTCGAGCATATCCAGGCGGGTGAGAATGAGGTTGCGTCAAAGCAGAGCCTGCAAAGCGGGCTCGTCACCGTCGCCGCCAGTGAAATCGCGCTTCATTGCTGCCTGCTCCCGGTGCTGAAGGCATACCGCGCAAAATATCCGGGGGTCCGCATCCGGGTCTCCAACTGCTCCACGCCCCAGGCCATCGGGGTGCTAAAGGATGGCCTGGCTGATTTCGCGGTGGTTACAATGCCCCGAAACCTGCCCAAGACCCTGCGCCGGCACAGGATCATGGATGTGCGGGAGGCGCCGGTGGCCGGCGGCGCGTTCAGCGCCCTTCGGGGAAAGACCCTGACGCTGAGGGAGCTGGTTCGCTGCCCGCTGGTGGGGCTTGGCCCGCATACGGCCACCTTTGATTTTTACAGCAGGCTCTTTTCCGCGGAGGGCCTGTCCTTCCGGCCTGATATTGAGGCGGCCACGGCGGACCAGATCCTCCCCATGGTAAAAAGTGACCTGGGGATCGGCTTTGTGCCGGAAGCCTTTGCGCGGGATGACCTCTTGTCGGGAACTGTTTTCTCGCCTGTTCTGGAAACGCCCATTCCCAAGCGCCCCATATGCCTCTTGAAGCAGGAAAATCAGCCGCTGAGCATCGCGGCCAGGGAGCTGGAGCATATGATTGAGGACAAAAGAAGCTGGTCATAGTCCCCAAATTTCCGGCGGAAGATTTGGTGAAACCAACAGCCCGGTTGGCTCTTGCGCAGCGGGCCGCAATCTGTTATGATTAAAGTGAAATCAATTTCACGCAAGTGAACTGATTGACGGGAGGTTGTTATGGAATACAAGTTGATTTTTTTGGATATTGATGGAACTCTTACGGAGCCGGGAAAGAACGTGCCCCCCGCCTCCGCCGTGGAGGCGATTCGCAAGGCGCGGGCCAACGGACACAAGGTGGTATTGTGCTCTGGCCGCAGCTATGGGATGCTGTCCCCGCTGCTGCGCTACGGCTTTGACGGACTGGTGGGCAGCGCGGGCGGATATATCGAGTACGGCGGGCGGGTGATTTATGACTGCCCCATGACTGCGGAGCAGTGTAATGCCGCCATGGATGTTTTTCAGCGCAGCGGCGTGTTCCGCACGGTGGAGGGCAAGGATCACAGCTATACCGACGAAAGTTTCAAGGATTTCCTGCGGGAGAGCGCCCAGGCCGGGGGCAACAGCGAGCTGCTGCGCTGGCGGGAGCAGATCGAGAGTGAACTGGGCATCCGTCCCATGGCGGAGTATGGAGGGGAGCCCGTCTATAAGATCGGGTTTGTGAGCCGTGACGCCAACGGTCTGCGTGAACCCATGAAGGTGCTGGGGGACAGCTTCGACTTCTGCATCCAGGGCACGGATCAGCTTGGCTCCATCAACGGTGAGCTCATTAACAAAGCGTTCAACAAGGGCATGGCTGTGGAGCGGCTGTGTGAATACCTGGACATCCCCATTGAGAATACCGTGGCGTTTGGGGACAGCATGAATGATCTGGAGATGATACAGGCCGCAGGGCTGGGCATCTGCATGGGCAACGGCAGCAAGGCGCTGAAAAAAATCGCCGACGAGGTTTGTCCTCCGGTACAGGAGGACGGGCTGTATCAGGCGTTTAAGTCTCATGGGCTCGTATGAAAACGGTTTCATTATTCTGCACAAAATCAACGCGGAAGATTTGGCGTGCTGGTCAATTTACAATGGTTCCTCTGTTTGCTATAATGTGATTACGGCATGAAATTGATTTCACTACGCTGGATTCAATTTCAAAAATGAACGGGAGGAATCAACTATGGCATTGGATTACAAAAAGTGTGCGCAAGAGATTTTCAGCCACCTGGGTGGACGGGAAAATCTGGTGAGCGCGGCCCACTGCGCTACCCGCCTGCGGTTGGTCACGGTGGACAACAGCAAGATCGACATGAAGGCCCTGGAGGACGTGGACGGCGTGAAGGGCGTGTTCAGCGCCTCCGGCCAGATCCAGATTATCCTGGGCACCGGCACCGTGAACAAGGTCTATGACGAGTTCATTGCCATCACCGGCCTGTCCGCAGCCACCAAGGAGGAGGTCAAGGCCGCGGCCGCCGCCAGGCAGAATCCCTTCAAGCGGGCCATCAAGACCCTGGGCGACATCTTTGTCCCCATCATCCCCGCCATCGTGGCCAGCGGCTTCCTTATGGGCATCATGGAGGCGCTGAACTTCATGGTGAACAAGGGCTTCGTGAACATCGACACCTCCGGCTCCGTCTATGTCATCGCAAACCTGTGCGCCAATACCGCCTACACGTTTCTGCCCATCCTGATTGCCTACAGCGCGGCGAAGGCCTTTGGCGGCAACCCGTACTTAGGCGCGGTCATCGGCATGCTGATGATCCATCCCAACCTGCAAAACGCCTGGACCGTGGCCACCGAGGGCGTCCTTCAGACCCAGAAGGTGTGGTTCGGCCTGTACAGCGTGGATATGGTGGGTTACCAGGGCCACGTTATTCCGGTCATCATCGCCGTATGGGTGATGTGCTTCATCGAAAAGCGCCTGCATAAAATTGTCCCGGCCATGTTCGATTTGTTCGTCACTCCGCTGGTCAGCGTGTTTGTCACCGGTTATCTGACCCTGTCCGTCATCGGCCCCATTTTCGTCACCATTGAGAACGCTGTCATCGACGGCATCCTGTGGCTGCTGGCCCTGCCTCTCGGCATCGGCAGCCTCATCATGGGCGGCCTGTATTCCACCACCGTGGTGGCGGGCATCCACCATATGTACACCGTCATCGACTTTGGACAGATCTCCAAGTACGGGTTGACCTACTGGCTGCCGCTGGCCTCCGCGGCCAACATGGCCCAGGGCGCGGCCACCCTGGCGGTAGCCCTCAAGACGAAAAACGGCAAGACCAAGGCCGTGGCGCTGCCCTCTGCGCTGTCCTGCTTCATGGGCATCACCGAGCCCGCCATCTTCGGCGTGAACCTGCGCCACTTCAAGCCCTTTGTCTGCGGCGCCGTCGGCGGCGCGGCGGGCGCCATGTACGCCTCCCTGGTGGGGCTGGGCGCCAGCGGCACCGGCGTCACCGGCCTGTTCGGTTTGCTGTTGTGCCTGCACGACCCCATCAACTACATCATCATGGCCGCCATCTCTATCGGCGTGGCCTTTGTGCTGACCTGGATGTTCGGTTATCAGGACGCCGAGCCCGCTGAAGCCAGGAAGCCCGTCCCGTCCCGGCCTGAATCCGCGCTTCTCTCCATCCAGTGCAAGCCCGGCGCCGTATATGCCCCTGCTGCCGGTACCGCCATCCCCTCCGAGGAGATTCCCGACGATACCTTTGCCGCCGGTGTTCTGGGCCGGGGCGTGGGCATTCAGCCCAGCGAGGGCATTGTGGTTGCCCCCTTTGACGGAGAGATTTCCACCGTGGCGGAGACCAGGCACGCAGTGGGACTCTCCTCTCCCGACGGCATGGAGCTGCTTATCCACGTGGGCGTGGACACAGTTGCCATGAACGGCGATGGGTTTGATGCGCTGGTCCGGGAGGGGCAGCAGGTGAAGGCGGGCGACAAGCTTATCACCTTTGACCGGGACAAGATCGCCGCCGCCGGACACCCCGATGTGGTGGTGGTGCTGGTGACCAACTCCGATGACTACGAGGATGTGAGCATTCAGACCGGCCCCTGCGGAGTTCTGGAGCAGGTCATTCAGGTCAAATAAAGCGCGAATACGGGAAAACGGTGAAATGGCTGTCCAATGGATGGAGCGGCGAATGCCGTAAAATTGATATTGCAGGAGGGACACAGTATGATCTTGATGCAGGGAAAAGGTGTTTCCAAAGGAGTGGTGAAGGGGCCCATCTACTTCTATCAGCGGGCACAGGCCGCCGCCGCTCGGACCGCCGCCGCCGACATTGAGGAGGAGAAGCGCCGCCTGGAGGAGGCCAAGGAGAAGTCCATGGAGCAGCTGGGCGGCCTGGCGGACAAGGCGAGGGAGGAGGCGGGGGAGGAAGCCGCCATGCTCTTCGAGACCCACGCCATGTTTGTGGAGGACGAGGACTTCGTGGACTGCATGAACGCCGCCCTGGAGGAAGAGCGCTGTACGGCGGAGCGGGCGGTGGAGATCGCCGGAGAGCAGTTTGCCGCCATGCTGGCCGCCATGGACGACGCCTACATGCAGGCCCGTGCCGCCGACATCAAGGATGTGGCCCGGCGCATTCTGAACAACCTGATGGGCGTGACCGAGGGCGGCATTGACTCAGAGGAACCGGTGATTCTGGCCGCCGACGATCTGGCCCCCTCCGAGACCCTCCAGCTGGACAAGAGCAAGATTCTGGGCTTCATCACCCAGGGCGGCTCGGGCAACAGCCACACCGCCATCCTGGCTCGAACCATGGGCATCCCCGCCATCTGCGGCCTGGGGGACGCCCTCAAGCAGGAGCTGAACGGCCGCACCGCCTACATCGACGGCGAGACCGGTCAGGCCGCCATTGAGCCGGACGACATCACCCTCACCTCCTTCCAGTCCAAGCTGGAGCAGCAGCAGGAGATGAAACGCCTCATGGAGACCATGAAGGGGCAGGAGGACGTGACCCTGGACGGCCGGGAGATGATGGTGTACTGCAACATCGGCTCTCCCGAGGACGTGGCGGCGGTGCTGTCCAACGACGGCCAGGGCATCGGCCTGTTCCGCTCGGAATTCCTGTATCTGGCCTCCAGCGACTACCCCACCGAGGAGGATCAGTTCCAGGCGTATAAAGAGGTCGCCGCCGCCATGGGCGGCAAGCGGGTGGTCATCCGCACACTGGATATCGGCGCGGACAAGCAGGTGGGCTATTTCAACCTCCAGAAGGAGGAAAACCCCGCCCTGGGCGTGCGGGCCATCCGCATCTGCCTGAACCGGCCGGAGGTGTTCCGCACCCAGCTGCGGGCGCTGTACCGGGCCTCCGCCTACGGCAGGATTGCCATCATGTTCCCCATGATCACCTCCGTGTGGGAGGTCCGGGAGTGCAAACGGGCTTGCCAGAAGGTGATGGCCGAGCTGGACAAGGAGGGCATTCCCTACCGTCAGGACACGGAGATCGGCATCATGATCGAAACCCCCGCCTCCGTTTTTGTGGCCGAGGAGCTGGCAAAGGAAGTGGATTTCTTCTCCGTGGGCACCAACGACCTGACCCAGTACACCCTGGCCTGCGACCGTCAGGCCAACGACCTGGGCAAGTTCTTCGACCCCCACCACCCCGCTGTGCTGCGGGCGCTGAAAATGGCCGCCGACGCCGCCCACAAGGCGGGCATCTGGATCGGCATCTGCGGTGAGCTGGGGGCGGATCTGTCTCTGCTGGAGACCTTCCTGGCCATCGGCATCGACGAGCTGTCCGTGTCGCCCTCTTCGGTGCTCCCGCTCCGGGCGCAGATCCGCAAGTCCATCGCCAAAACCTGCACGCTGGACCGGCTGGAGTGCTGAGAAGCTGGAAAAAGTGAAACACATACAGGGCGGGCGGCAATGCAGCCGTCCGCCCTGTGCGCGTTTTTCTTATGGAGGAGGTCCAGATGGCGCCGCTCACCCGTTTTCACGGCGGGGTTTTGCGGCCGGCACCGTACTGTCCGTACTGTCATGGTATGGGAAGTTTATGCCGCCGCCCCCTGGAAATGTTCCGTTGGATATGCTACAATATGAAATAGATTTCAAGATTGGAGGAGCTCCTAATGAATATTGCCGATATCGCCAAGCTTGCAGGGGTATCCCCCGCCGCTGTTTCACGCTATTTGAACCAGGGCTATTTATCCCAGGAAAAAAGGGAGGCCATCCGCAAGGTAATTGAAGAGACAGGCTATCGCCCCATGGTCCAGGCCCAGATCCTGCGCACACGCAGGACAAAGACCATCGGGGTCATCCTGCCTAAAATCGACTCCTTTTCCATTGGCAGCATTGTGGCGGGCATCGACTCCGTGCTGGAGCAGAAGGGGTTTCAGATTCTGCTGGCCGATACCCACAATGACCCGGACAAAGAGCTGGAATATCTGGACAGCTTTGACGATCAGCGGGTGGACGGCGTGATTTTGATCGCCACCGTGTTCACGTCAAAGCACGTCGCCATCCTGAAAAAGAGCCGGGTGCCTGTGGTGGTGGTGGGGCAGCAGCTGGCGGGCGTGCCCTGCGTCTATCACGATGACTACCACGCCTTTTATGATATGACCAGGGCTCTGGTGGAGAAGGGCTGCCGCAGGCTGGGCTTTGTCGGCGCGCTGCCCCAGGACAAGGCCGTGGGGCAGGAGCGAAGCCGGGCTTATTGTGACGCTGTGCGGGACGCCGGACTGGAGGAGCAGGCCAAACACACCGCTGTGGCGAAGTTCACCATCGCCTCGGGGAGAGAGACGGCTCAGACTCTCTGGGAGACCTATGGGCCGCTGGATGGGTTGGTCTGTGCCACGGACAATATGGCGGTGGGGGCGCTGCAATACCTGAAAAGCCGAGGCATCCGGGTGCCGGAGGACGTGCGGATCACCGGGCAGGGAGGGGCGGACCTGTGTGATGTGACCACTCCCGCCATCACCACCATCCGCTATTTTTACGAGGAGAGCGGCGTCAACGCCGCCTCCCTTTTGATGGAGCGGCTTGAAAACCCGGATGCTCCGGCGAAGGAGATCAAGCTGGGGTATTCCATCGTGGAAAAGGAGTCCACGCGGTAGGCAGAGCGCATATTGGCGGGGCGAAATTGGTTAAGGACCGGAATAGGGTGAAACAAAAGCCCGGCGGGGGAGCTTCTCCGCCGGACTTTTCGTATTGATCCGAAATCTTTATAAAGGTGTGCTTAAAAATTCCGAAACTGCCTTGAAAATACCTGTCCAGTTGATGTAATATAGGCTTATGACTGGATTGGGAAAGGGCGGCTGCACATGAACAAGGAATTCCTCAAAAAGATATTTTTCAAATCCCTGACGGGCTTTCTCTCTCTGGCGCTGGCGATTATGCTGTTTTTCTGTATTCAGCGCATGGATCAGCTGCGTCAGACCTTCCGCTGGCTGCTGGATGTGCTCACCCCCTTCATCTACGGCGGCACCATGGCCTACCTCCTGAAAACCCCCTGCGGCTTTTTGGAGCGGCAGATTGAGTCGATTCTGCCGGACAAGTTCAAAAAGCATGCCAATGTCCTCAGTGTGATCGCCGTGATGATCCTCAGCGCGCTGGTGATTTACTTGCTGCTGAACATGGTGATTCCCGAGATGTGGAACAGCATCGTCGCCCTGGCGGTGGCGATTCCCCCCAAGGCGGAGGAGTTTGCCAACTGGGTGGTGGGCCATCTGGAGGGCAACGAGATGCTGCAAAACTACGTGAACAACGCCTTTGCCAATATCGAGCACTGGCTGAGAAACTGGGCCAACACCGACCTGCTTCCCACCATGCAGGGAATGATGGACGGCGTGGTGGGGATGATGGGCGGAGTGTTCACCACGGTGAGCTCGGTGTTCACGGTGATTAAGAACATCGTGCTGGGCATCATCATCTGTGTCTACCTGCTGGCCGCCCGCAAGAGCTTTTCCCGACAGGGCAAAGCCCTGGTGTACGCCGCATTCAAGCCGGAGTGGGCGGAGGCTGTGCTCAAGGAGCTGTCCTTTATCGATAAAACCTTTGTGGGCTTCTTCGGAGGCAAGATCCTGGACAGCGCCATCGTGGGGCTGATCTGCTACGTATTCTGCGCCGTCATGACAGCGGCGGCGGGGTTTCAGAACGCGGTGCTCATCAGCGTCATCATCGGTGTGACCAACGTGATCCCCTACTTCGGGCCGTTCATTGGAGCGGTGCCCGCCGCGCTGCTGATCCTGATCTCCAGCCCTCGGAACTGTCTCATCTTCCTGATCTTCATTGTCATTTTGCAGCAGTTTGACGGCAACATCCTGGGGCCCAAGCTGCTGGCGGGCAGCGTGGGGCTTACCGGCTTCTGGGTGCTGTTCGCCATCACCCTGTTCCAGGGGGTGTTCGGTTTTATAGGCATTCTGGTTGGGGTGCCGGTGTTCGCCGTGATCTACGATCTGGTGCGCCGGTGGATTGTGATGGGTCTGAAAAAGCACGGCAGGCTGGACATGCTGCAATAGCCGTACATAAAAAGGCGGGCGGCCTCATCAGAGACCGCCCGCCTTTGCTGTTATCTGCCGATGTAGCTGGGCTGGCGCTTGAGCTTGAACTTTTTGGTCTGATCCTCCAGCAAGTGGACCTGCTCAAACAGCTCGGAGCTGACGGCGGCGGACTCTTCGCTGCTGGCGGAGTTGGTCTGCACCACGGAGGAGATCTGTCCGATGCCCTCGGATACCTGGGAGAGGGACTCGGCCTCCTCGGAGATGGCGTCGGAGATGGCGCCGATGTCCTTGTTGGACTGGAGCACCAGCTCCAGCGCCTTTTTCAGGGAGGCGGACACCTCGCCCACGATCTGGGAACCTCGCTGAGTGGCCTGGACAGAATTCTCAATCAGCCCCTTGGTGGCCTTGGCGGCCTCGTCGGACTTGGAGGCGAGGCTGCGCACCTCGTCAGCCACCACGGCAAAGCCCTTGCCCGCGGACCCGGCCCGGGCGGCCTCCACGGCGGCGTTCAGGGCCAGAATATTGGTCTGGAAGGCGATATCCTCAATGGTGGCGATGATGCGGCCGATCTGCTCGGAGGCGTCGGAGATATCCTTCATGGCGGATACCATCTGCTCCATCTGCTTGCTGCTCAGCGATACCTGCTGGCTGGTAAGCTGGGCGCTGCTCTGAGCGTCGGCGGCGGCTTGGGCGTTGCGGCCGGCGCTCTTGGACAGGTCGTCCACGGTGGCGTACACCTGCTGCACCGCGCTGGCCTGCTCCGTAGCGCCCTGGGCCAGGGCCTGAGCTCCGCTGGACAGCTGCTCGGCGTGGCTGGATACCCGGTCCTCCGCCTGGTTGATGCTTTCCATGGCCTGGGACAGAGCGGTGGTGAACATGTCCAGCGACGACTCGATGGACTGGAAATCGCCGATGTAGCGGGTGGAGGTCTGGACGTCGAAATTGCCCTGGGCCAGCTCGCCCATCACCCGGTTGATGTCGTCCACATACTCGTGGACGCGGGCCATAGAGTCCTCCAGCGTCCGGGCCAGCTGTCCCAGCTCGTTCTTGGAGGCGTATTCTATGTTGAGAGCAAGCCTGCCCTCCTGGAGAGGCTGGACGTTGTCGGTAACAATCAGCAGGGGCTTGATGACATATTTCAGCACGTAAATCACCATGCTGATCAGGGCGAACAGGTTGAGCACAAGGCACACTATGGTGGAGGCGTGCATAAGGGCGATGGTGTTGTTCATGCTGGTGGCGTATGTATCAGTGAGGGCTTCGCCCTGCTCCACCACCTTGTCCAGCAATCCCACCAGGGCGGCGAGGTTGGTCTGGATGGTCTCTACATAGTACTGCTGGGCCCTGACGTGGCTGTTTTCGTACATGTCCAAGGCGGTTTTGGCGGAGGCGTGGAGCTCCTTGTGCAGCGGCTCAATCTGGGTGCGGAGCCGTTCTACCTCGGCGTGCTGCAAATCCATGTCGCTGTACAGCCATTTGCCCAGCACGCAGCCAGTGTGGTCCATGCTGCCGGTGAATTCCGTACCGGAGTAGAGGGCGTTGCTCAGGTTGGCGGACCACTTGTAGTGGGCCACCTCCGCCTGCTGGACCTGATTCAGCATGGCGGTGGCCTTGATGTTGCTCTTTTGGGCGCCTTCAATGCGCAGAATGTTGGTTGTGGTCACGCCGCTGAACAGCAGCACGGCGACCAAAGCGCAGATGACGCGGATCATGACCGATCGTTTTATACTGGTACCCATGATATAGGTCCTCCTTTAGTCGTTTTTGTCAGGAGAGCTTATAGAACGTGTGTCAGCGCCATGTATCACCTCATTGCCGGCAGTCGGCCGCTGTGGAAGTTGAAAGCCAGAGATTTCCGGCCATGGGGGAAATCGGAAGCTGTAGTGCCATTATATGATAAAAGCGGCGGGAATGCAAGAAGAATACTTGAAGACGGGGATGGAAGTTTTTCCTTTTCGGCCTTTGAGCCGCGCAATCCTGTTTTTCTTGCATTTTCTGCCAGAAGAGGGTATACTGCTGTTAAGAAACCGGATTCGTCCGGCGCGTTGGGAGGAACCGTCATGCTTGAACTGATGCCGCTGCCTCTGTGTGCCGGCGTGCTGGAGGAGTACGGCGGCGGAGAGGGCCTGCGCCGTGAGCTGAGGAATTTGGGCTGCCAGGGGGTGGAGGCCATCTGGGGCGGGGAACCGGCGCCGGAGGACCTGCCGGGGGAGCTGGCGCTGGGCTACCATCTGACGTTTTTTACCGATTGGCTGGACCTCTACCGGGAGGATGAGAAAAACCTGCTGGAAAAGTACGGCACGCTGGAGGAGGCCCGGAGCTTCTACGGCGGGCTGGGTGCGGAGTACATGATGCGGGTCTACCGGGACGATCTGGAGCGGGCCAGGGGCTTGGGCGCCAGGTACATTGTGTTCCACGTGTCCGACGTGTCCATTGAGGAGGGCTATACTTACCGCTGGCGGCATACCTGCGGGGAAGTGATCGACACGGCGGCGGACATTGTGAACATTCTGCTGAAGGACGAGGCGGGCGGCTTTGATTTCCTGCTGGAAAACCTGTGGTGGCCGGGGCTGACCATGACGGACCCCGCCCTGACGGGGCGGCTGCTGGAGCGGGTGGAATACCCGGGCAAGGGGCTCATGCTGGACACCGGGCACCTGATGAACACCAACCGGGATCTGGTCACGGAGCGGGACGGTGTGGATTACATCCACCGGATGCTGGATGCCCACGGGAGCCTGTGCCGGTATATCCGGGGGCTGCACTTCCACCAGTCCCTCAGCGGCGCCTACGTGCGGGGCCGCACGGGGGTGGCGCCCGCCGGTATGCCCACGGACAGCGTGGAGCGGTTCGGGATCAACTACGGCCACATCCAGCGGATCGACCAGCACCGGCCCTGGACCATTCCGGAGTGCGCCTCCATTGTGGAGCGGCTCCAGCCGGACTACCTGACTCACGAGCTGGCGGCGGACAGCGTTCCGGCCCGGCGGCGCGCCATCCTGCGGCAGAGACGGGCGCTGGGGGCGGCGGGAGGCTCCGGCGTACCTGAACCATAAAAGACGGCCCTGCCTGACATTCAGATCGGGCAGGGCCGCTTTCAATCCTTTTCGGGAGGCTTTTCCAGCTTGCGGGAGGCCACCAGGAAATAGCTGGGCGCCAGCACCAGATCCGCACCCGCCCAGGCGGAGATCTCGGAGAGGAAGATGCCGGTGGAGCCTATGACCATGGGCAGGAGAAAGACGGCGGAGGTGCGCACAATGAACTCCACGATGCCGGACACCATGGGAAGCGCGGTATTGCCCATGCCCTGGATGGCGGAACGGACCACATGAAGGATATAAAGAATGGGCAGAGAGAGGCTCATGATGGACAAATAGGTGTAGGCCACATCCAGGGCCTGCTCCACCTCCGAGGGCGTGCCGGAAATGAAGCCGCTCAAAAAGACCCGGCCAAAGGCCAGCATGACGGCGGCGATAACCAGCGAGGTGGCCACGGCGATGGCCAGCGCCGCGCGCATCCCCCGGCGGATGCGGCGGTACTCCCCGGCCCCCAGGTTTTGCCCCACGTAGGTGATCATGGCGTAGCCGTAGGAGGTGGCGGCGATCTCCAGCACTCCGTAGAGCTTGTTGGCGGCGGTGTAGCCCGCGATGAAAAGGACGCCCACCTGGTTGACCACAAACTGGATAATCATGCCGCCGATGGCGATGACGCAGTTCTGGAAGGCCATGGGGAAGCCCAGGCCCAGCAGCCGGGGGACCTCCCTGGCCTGGAGGCGGAAATTTTTCCGTTCCATGCACAGAATGTCCAGCCTGCTGATGTGGTACAGGCAGAACAACCCGGACACCAGCTGGGCGATGAGGGTGGCCGCCGCCGCTCCGGCGATGCCCCACCGGAACACCATCACAAAGAGAAGGTCCAGCCCGATATTGGCGGCGGAGGCCACCACCATGGCCTGAAGGGGCGTCTTTCCGTCCCCCAGAGAGCGCAGGATACAGGCCAGCAGGTTATAGGCGGTGACGATTGGGACGCCCAGGAACATGATGCGCAGGTAGAGCAGAGTGTTGGACAGGATGTCCCCGGGTGTCTGCAAGAGGAGCAGCACCGGCCGGGCCGCCAGCTGCCCCGCCCCCGCCAGCAGCAGGGAAAAGGCGGCCGACAGGATGGCCGAGTTGCCGATGACATCCCGAAGCCTGCCGTAGTCCTCCGCGCCGAACTCGCGGGCCATCAGGATGGCAAAGCCCTGGGTGAGGCCCTGGACAATGCCCAGCATCATCCAGTTCAGCCAGTCGGAGGCGCCCAGGGCGGCCAGGGCGTCCACGCCCAGGTATTTGCCCACCACCATGGTGTCCACCACGGTGTACAGCTGTTGGAACACGTTGCCCACCATGAGGGGCAGGGCGAATGAAAAGATCAGTTTTCCGGGGGAACCCCCGGTCATGTTTTGAATGCGGGCTGCCATGATTGCCTCCAGTCGAGCCTGTGTTCAGCCTGTACCGGTCGCGCTGAAAACAGGTGGTTCTTTTTCGTCCTTGCATTATAAAGGAAACCGGCGTATAAAGCAAGGGGGAGCTTGCTCATCAGGGCGGTCCGTGCGCCTTGCCGTGAGGCAAATGATGGGACAAAAGCGGGTAGGGGCTTTCCAAGCACCAAAATTTCTGATATAATTCATTTGATCCATGACGGCGGCGCTGGAAAGCGGGTCTGTAAAAAGAGAGGGGAGGACGCAGTGTGAACCTGATCAGCTATGTGGGCAAGCATACCCTCACGTGGACGGTATCCCGCCACGTCCACAGGGGCTGGGAATTGATCTACTGCACCAGCGGCGGCGGAGAGATGGTCTTTGCCGACCGGACGCTGCGCTATGGGGTGAACGATGTGGCCGTTGTTCCGCCTATGGTGCCCCATTCCAATATGAGCGCGGAAGGATTCACCAACATCCATATGAATCTGGCGGACACCGCCCTGACCTATTCAGAGCCGCTGATCGTCCGGGCCGATTCCAACGGCTTTTTGCTGGACGCCTTCACCGCCGCCTTTTATTACTATTCGGAGTCCAGCGCCGGACAGACTCTGCTGCCCCTGTATGGGCAGCTCATTGTGGCCTTTCTCACCAAATACCAGCCCGGACAGCGCCACAGCGACACGGTTCAGCAGATCGAGGACAACATCCTCCAGCACTATCCGGACTGCACCTATGACCTGAACGCCTATCTGAGCACCCTGCCGTTCAACACGGAATACCTGAAGAAGATGTTCAAGAAGGAGACGGGCCTGACGCCGCTGCAATACCTCACCGAGAAACGGCTGGAAAACGCGGCCAGCACCCTGGCCTCCTATTGCGGAAAGGGAAATATCTCAGAGACCGCCCGGCTGTGCGGCTTCAGCGACCCGCTCTATTTTTCCCGCCTGTTCAAGCGAAAATATGGGACGTCCCCGCGGAACTATTCGCCGGAGGCGGGAGCTTCCGGCCCGGACGATATGAAGATCATGATGTGAAAGGAATTGTAAAAGGTGATTAAGGTGCTCTTTGTGTGCCATGGAAGTACACATCCTGTCCTTGAAAATGGTTGATATATCTGGACTTTCAGCAGATACCCCTGTAAATGTACTACCTGTTTACTACTTTTGAGGTCTGGACGATAACACCCGCCTCGGCACGATATGGATGATAAAGGGCAAGGCATAAATAGACGTGCCTTGCCTTTTTTTGCCGTTGTTGGCATTTCCGTTGGCGGATAATCCGACAACGGAAAAACCGACGTCGGAAAATCCAACGCAATAAAATATAGATATAAGTAACTAAAGACAAAATCAAGTAAAGATTTATCAATTACCCATTCCTTTCCTACCCTTTCCTTGGGGAACGAGCGGCAAAGCCGCCGGAAGGGAATGGAAAGGACGGGGAGGGAGAAGCAGAGAGATCAAATAGCAGCAGGGGTTATCATGGCTGTTATCTGACCCGCAGAAACCGTACAGACGCAAAGCGGATGTACGGTTTCTGCGGGTGCCACAAGAGGGCCGCAGGCCATCTTGTGTGACAGCACCGTTTCGCAGTTCAGCAGAAGCTAAGACAGGAGCACCGGAGGCTAGCCTCCTGTCCAGGCTTTTTTGCGTCCACCTCTACGCATTTAGAACCTCGTTTTTGAGGGTGCAGGTCAAATCGTATTGCCCTCTGTGTGACCGCCGCTCAAAATCCTTGGAAATAGGCAGCTGAATAGGTCCTAAATGCGTAGGCTGCTTGTAGTAAATATCTTGGTAAGCGGTTAATTTTTTATTGACATGCCCCAATGACATCTCTGATCTTTTGTGCGGCCTCTGATAAACTTTTTGTACTTTTCAAAAGTTTTTGATAAAACTGACTTACGTCAGTGTCGCCCAAAATATAAAGAACCTGGCTATTACGCAGTGCAATTTCAAACAGAGTATCTTTTTGCTCATTTGTCCAGCTATCAATCTTTTGCAGTTTACTGATGACCGAATGCGTTCCGGCAAAGCTGCTGCTGTTTTCCAATTCAATCATCAAGTCAATCTTTTCCCGCTCTTCATGACTGCTGGCCTGATCTGCCGCTATGCGTTCTTTCTTGCATTGGTAATGAAGAGCCTCCAGCGCTTCATTTGCCGCAGTGCGGTCGATAATGGCTTTAACCAGCGTATCTAATTCAGTTCCCTCTGAATAATCCGCTGGAGCAAAGTATTTAATTCGGCCATCACGCATCATTTTATAAACCTTTGCTTTATCTTTCGTTTCTCCGTTATAAACGCCGATAGAGTGTCCCCCGTATGTATTTACAAGTTTCATACACGGAATATCTGTGTCGCTGTCTCCAATGTAGACCATGTTGCGGAATGGAACACGAACATCCTCTGGAGAAAACGATTCATTTACCGCTGAATCGTTGATGCCTAAAACACCTTTTTCGATTCGGAATAGGAACTATGTTTTATTGGTGAAGTTCACCACCTGTGCCGGCCATATTGCAACACCATTTTCGTCATAGTAAAATGAGCTGGCATAAATCTGCTCAAATGCGCCTGCCTGCGCAACAGCGGTTCCCTCAATCATCTCTTTCAGCCCGGAAGAAATGATATAGTGTTCCACAATAACGTCCCTATTTTTGCCATACGCTCGAATCCGTTCAAACCACTCTTCCACACCAGGAAAGAGTTGAACCTTTGCGCCGTATTCTGTAAGCTGCTGTTTTGTAAAAAGAACCTTGCCAGCCGATTTTTCCTTCATCATATACATATAAGCAAGATTTTGATCCATTGCGTTATTTGTTGCCAGTCCATTAGAAGCCGTCCAAAAATCTGCGACATCATACCCGACAGATTGAATGAAACCTTGGGCCTGCATATCATCAGGAGACAGGGTCTTATCAAAATCATAGCATATTGCAACTACAGGTTGACCTTCCTTGTACTTTTTCTGGAATTCTTCGTGTGCCATACTCTCATCTCCTTTACTGAAAATGTTCTTTCATCGAAGGGCAGTCTACAAATGCACTAATTATCTGAAAGGTAATCATCTATCTCCCAAAAGCTTGATTAAAGATGTTTAGGAGAACTGCAACATTTGCCGAACCAACAAGTTCCTCTGCTAACTTTTGTTGCTGATGTACAGGTAGCTTACGTACAGAAGTCATAGCCTGTATAACCTCTTGCTTCGCTTTATCATAGTCGTTTGCCGGTTCTACTCCAACTGTCACCCGATAACTATCCGTGTCTATAACACCTCCATCACAATCACCGCTGTATCCAATGTCTGTTTGCAACTTTTTTAGTTTTCCAGTTTATTACACTATAAGTATATCATAATAGAATGCTCAAATCAATGCAAAAAGGGCTTTTTTGTTACACCTACTCGATTTTTGAAATTGATTTTTCAGGCTATAAGGGGCCCAATCAATACTGACGCCATTTTTATGTATCTCTACTATCACTTGGACACGTCATACGGTTTCTCACTTCCTGTTCACTAGGTGTTGCTTCCGTACTGTATAAGGGTTTGGGACTATCCCAACAAGCAAAAACGGACACGGCCCGGCAGGGGCCGGATTTGGCCGTTTT